>DATEMI010000020.1:0-19192 GCA_035275665.1 Terriglobales bacterium
GGGAGGGGGGAATCGGGTGATCCGGGTGGAAGTGAAAGCTGGGCTGCTGGCGAGCACAAGCTGCGAAGTCACGAGCTACGAGGCCACGCATCTTCGAAGCTGAACGGCAACACCAGACACACGGCCCTTCATCCGCTCAGGCCGACTCAGGGTGAGACGGCGAGAGTCTCGCGTCCCGGTGAGTTGATGAGCGCGGAAACACCTCGGCGGCAGCATGCATCGGAGTACATAAACCTGATTTGTTCACTACGAGGGCCCAGTGGTTTGCCGGAAGCCTTCCCGCGCTGTTTGTTTCCTTCTGCTCACGTTTGCGATCGTCGCTGGACTTGCCTGCGGCTCGTCAAAGAATTCAGGTTCCAACTCGTCCGGAGGAGGGCCAGGCGGATCGAACGGAGGTTCCGGCGGCGGCTCTTCGCCATCAAGCACGACGCTTCAGGCGGAAATAGGGAACAACACCTCTACTGCTGACAGCTTCACCGGCACAACCAACGGCAACGGGCACCCAGGGAATGTAAGCAAAGTACCGATCAGCTCACTCTTGTATTCAGGCGCTAACACAAAAATCTATGCACACTACATGGCCTGGTTCGGCAACAGCGGACACATGAACGTGGGATACCGGTCCGACGATCCCGCGCAAGTTCACAAGCAGGTTGAGGACATGATCAGCCGCGGCATCCAGGGGGCGATCGTCGACTGGTATGGCGCGGCGGCCACTCTGGAAGACACAGGTACGAAGCTGCTGATGAAAGAAGCTGAAGCGCATCCTGGATTCACGTTTGCCATAACCGAAGATGCAGGCGCGCTGGTATCCGCAGCCGAGCAGAACGGCTGCGATGTGACTACGCAGCTCATTGCCGATCTCAATTACGCGGTCTCGACCTATACCGCTTCGCCTGCATATATGAAGGTGAATGGCAAGACTCCGATCTTCATGTTCGGAGTAACCGGATGGTATGAAGACTGGTCGAAAGTGCAGGCAGCTTTGCCTTCCAGTGTCGTGCTGATATTCCGGGGAGGAGAAGGTCTTCGGCTCAACGCGTCTGGCGGAGCCTTTCAATGGGTGGACATTAATTCTGACGATCCTTTCGATGAGCAGCTCGCAGCGCAAGACAGCTTCTACAACGCTGCGGCGCAGAAATCAAATCTCGTTGTCCTCGGCTCGGCGTACAAGGGATTCAACGACACCGCAGCCGAATGGGGCACGAATCGTTTGGTTGATCAACACTGCGGACAGACATGGCTCGATACATTTTCCGATATCGGGAAACACTACTCCGCCTCCAACCAACTCTCCGCCGTGCAGTTGGTTACATGGAACGACTATGACGAAGGCAGCGCGATTGAGACCGGCATCGACAGTTGCGTTTATCTCGCGCCCTCGATCACCGGCAACACGCTCAATTGGTCGGTAAACGGAGGAAGCGAGAACACGATCGATCACTACATCATCTTTTCCTCAACCGACGGACAGAATCTTACCAATTTGGGAAGCGTCCCGGCGGGCACGCATTCATTCGACTTGAGTTCGCTGAAGCTCGGTTCGGTATCTCTTTACGTAAAAGCGGTAGGCAAGCCTTCGATTCGCAATGTGATGTCGGCTCCGGTGGCTTTACGTGCGGGAGACACTGCGCCTGCGATAACGATCGGCGTATCCGAACCTGCGGACCTTACCATCAGCGCTTCGCTTGCCTCCGGCGCAAGTCTCGCGTCCTCGACAATTGACTTCGGCGATGGCACGGTTTCGAACGGTCCCAATGCGACTCACAAATACGCCGCGCCGGGCCGCTACATAGTCACCGGCACGGCTTCTGACTCTGCGGGCGCATCCTCGGTCGCCGTGGCCGCTTTCGAAGCAAAAGCGACTGCTCCGGGCGTCACGATTTTTGCCCCGAGCAATTCCGCAACCGTGAACTGGCCCTCGACGCTCACCGGATCGGCTAACTCAAGCGCGCCGGTCACGCGGATGAATGTCTATATCGATGGACAACTCGCCTATGCAACAACCGGCAGCATCGTCAATACCAATTTGAAACTGTTTACCGGAAGCAGGCAGGTAGTGGTTGAAGCCGTGGACGCAGCCGGCGCGACGCAGCGCAGTTCCGTCAATGTGGTCGCCGAACCGGGAGATCTCGCGCCGAGTGCAGTCGTGAGCGTGCGAACTCTTTCCGGCAACACAGTCCTTGCTTGTTCAGCCGGCTCGCACGATCCCGACGGATTCCTGCTCACCCGGCACTATAAGTTCAGCGATGGCACAGATTTCTTCACCCCCGCGGCCGTGCACACACTCGCCGGCCCAGGCAGCTATTCAGTCGGGCTGACCGTAATGGACCAGTTCGGCGCAACCGGATCAGCCTCGCAGAATTTCTCCACGTTTGGCGCTTCCGCGCAACAGAGCATTGCGACGATGCGATCGAGCACGCGACCGCTTTTGCTACGGCCCTCCAGGCCCGAGCCAATTCGGCGACCGTAAGCAGATGAACGGTACAAGCTACGAAGCCACGGAGGCTGCGCCACGCTCGTATACGTCAATGCACTCGGCATGGGGCAAGTTGAGGAACACTGCATCGGTACGATCTCGCATCCAAGATCTTAGGAAGCCAAACACTTCTATGCTGCTCCGATCCATAAACTGGAAAAGACCTGTACTGTTTGCGGCGCTCACATGCGCTGGGATTGGCGCCACTTTGGCCGATATCAGCAAGCACAACGCCAACAGCCCCGGAACCGAGCAGCGGCGTCTCATCATCCATTCGGGAACGCTGTTCACGAAAGACGGAGTGCCGATCAGCCTCTCCGGCTTCGATTCCGAGATTGAATCAGACAAGTCCCCTCAGTCCGGCGCCAATGCTGCTACGAAGCAGATCAAAGATGTGATTGTGCGCTCCGGTAGCGCCTTCGTTCGCGCACAAGATCTGAGCAAGCTGCTGAAGACTCACATAAAAAATGACAAACTCAGCGACTTGGCTGTAGAAGCCGCGGGAGACGAGATCAAAATTTCCGGCCATCTTAAGAAAGCCATTCCCGTCCACTTCGAGATCAAGGGACCAGTCAGCCTCACGCAGGCTGGCCTCATCGATCTACACGAGTCGTCCATGAAAGTGGACAAGCTGCCGATGAAGGGCCTCGCCGAAATGCTGGGCATGGATCCCGGCAACGTCGTAGGCAAGGACCCAAGCAAAGGACTGCAAGCTACGAAAAACGACATCCTCATGGATCCGGCAGAGCTGTGGGGAATGTCCGTCCATGGCAAGCTCACGACCGTGAAAGTCGTGAACAACGGCTTAATGCTCGTGTACGGCAGTGCGCCGACTCGCGAAAAGAAGACAGCTCACCTGAGCCTAGCCAACTGAGATTTGAAGCGCGGGAGGTTTCCGCCCGAGTTATGAAGGTTGCCACAATTCGATGGGATTTCCTTCGGGGTCATGCAGACGAGTGAAGCGTCCAATGTTGGGATAGGATTCCGGATCTTTGACTTCAATTCCAGCCGTTCTTAGCTGAGCTACCATTTTGTCGAGGTCATGCACGCGAAAGTTGATCATCCAGGCCTTGTTGGGATCCCCGAAATATTTGGTCGTCTCGGGAAAGGGACTGAATGCGGTTGGACCGGCCTCTTGCTGCCAAACAGTTCCACCCTCGCTCGTTGGTGTGAGCGCGATCCCAAGATGTTGCTGGTACCAGTTCCCCAACGCTTTGGGATCACGAGCGCGGAAGAACAAGCCTCCGATTCCGGCCACTTTTTCCATTTCCGTTCCTTTCAATTCCTGTTTAGCAGCTGCCTTCGTAGGCGGCGCAGGGTTCCCCGGCTGTGCGTCGTTCTGTGCCGACATGGCGAAATCATTCTGGGGCAGAATGAAACGGGCCCCGAAAGCATACGACAAGACTTTAAGGAATTCACGCCTTTCAAAGCTCATTCCATCCTCCTCCTGACACTTCGTGCGAAGCTCATCTACGATACGCGCAGGGATGAAATTGCGTAAGCGTTCAATTCCGGAATCCACCGATCGGTGCATACGGCGTTGCTTTAAAGGCGGCAACATACAATTCGGAATCGAGATTGAAAGGACGAAAAGGTATGCATGCTGCGGTCCTGCACGCGATTGGAGCAGTGCCTCGTTACGAACAATTCCCAGAGCCGGTCATCAATGACAAAGCACGTGAAGCTCTCGTGCATGTTCATGCGGCATCGCTCAAGCCCGTTGACAAACAGATGGCCGGCGGATCGCACTTGCAAGCCTCCGTGAGCTACCGTGCGTCTGCGGCTCCGATGGAGTCGGACACCTGGACGAAGGGCAACGGGTCTTCTTCGGAGGGCCCCGTCCACCGCATGGTGCGATGGCACAGCGTACGGTTGTGCCACGTGCCTTCACCTTTCCCGTTCCGGAAAATGTGGACGACGCGACCGCCGCGGCTCTGCCCAATCCCGGCATCTCAGCCTGGCTTTCACTCGCTTACCGGGCAAAGCTGGTGCGAGGTGAGAACGTCCTCATTCTTGGAGCGACGGGCGTGACCGGCAAACTAGCTGTGAAAATTGCCAAGCTTCTTGGAGCCGCCCGCGTTGTCGCCGCCGGGCGCAATCACGAAGTGCTAAACACGCTCACCGATCTCGGCGCCAGCGCGACCATCTCTCTCGCTCTGCCTGCGAATGAACTCGCCGACGCATACCTGCGGGAATCCGGCCAATCAGGATTCCAGGTCGTGATCGATTATGTGTGGGGACCGCCTGCGGAAGCATTTCTGGCTGCGATCACACGAAAGGAGTTTGCAGTAATTAAATCCGAGACCCGCTTTGTTCAAGTTGGAGAGAGCGCTGCTCCGACCATCACACTTCCCGCAGCGGTGCTACGTAGTACGTCACTAACAATGCTCGGCACTGCGGGAATCCCACCGCGCGACGTTTTGGTCGAAGCCTTTCAGCAAGTGATGGAGCATGCGGCAAAAGGAAATCTTCATATCGACACCGAAAAGGTCCCGTTAGCTGAAATTGAAAACGTCTGGCAGCGCGATCAGCTCCGCCGCCGCTTGGTGATCATGACGGGTTGAAAGCCCGATCGTGGTGTTGATGTTGCCGTTCAGCTTTGAAGCTTCGTGGCTCCGCAGCTTCTTAACAGCCGTTGTTGCGGGAGGCCTCTAGAGAACATCTTGAGACCCAGAATGGGACAGCTTGCGCTGGAAACGTCTCGCCTGTCAAAGTGTTTCTCAAATCAGCCAGACGCTTTTAGCCGATCGTCCCCCCCGCGGCATAGCCTTTGAGTGATTCGGCTGGATGCACACGTTTATCGGTGGGAATGAAGTCCTCGATAAAGTAGTTGTTGTGATGGATGGTGATGATCACGTCCAGGAGCAGAACGAAAATTCCCACCACCAAGATGCCGACACCGTTCTGCATCGATATTTGCTTACCGTTCGCACCTGTCCAACCGAGAGCGGCGCCAAGGAAGGCGTAGGCCGCGAGCGCGAGAAGAACGTACGCATAACTCTGGCCGATGAGGTCACCGAAGGCGAGAAACCATCTGCGGGTATAGACGTACGCCGCGGAAGGTACCAGAGAGAGCCAGTACATGGTCTTCTTGACCTTGAAAGCAAGTCCGCAGCCAGAGCACAACGATGCTGCGGGAGCAAGCTCGTGCTTACACTCCGGACACAACGACACGAGAGAGTGAGCCTTGTAGGGCGTGCCCTGATGAGTTTTCAGCAGTGGGGACAATATCTTTTGGATGTTCAGCGCATCTGCCCGCGAAATCCGCCAATATCGGTACTTAGTTCCATTTCGGAATTTTAGTTTCAACACGCGAGTTAGCCATCCACTCACGGTTGCAGACTCAACCTCAGACCACGAGCAGACACGAATTCCCTTGTCCCACTCGTTCTTGTTGGTTACGCGAAGATGCAGGAGCCGCTGATTCGTAAGCACGATGACCGCCGCGGAGGCGAAATAGATGTACCAGCCCAGCGTGTACTGGATAAGTCCTGATGCGTGTCTCTGAACGCGGGCGATGTACAGCACTTGCTCGTTGGGCTCGAGAAACTTGCCAAGCGTGGGCTGCAGTTTCTGGATCAGCGCAGAGGTTCTCTTGAAGATTCCTTTGCTGCTCTTGCCCTTGTAATCGCGGGCAAGCAGATCCTGTCGAACCTCAAACGGCCCTCGCTTCACAACTTCCGGTAAAACGTTTGCATGGACGACGGCATCGCTGACAATCATTCAGGCGTTCTCCTCTACCCTCGACCGCAAAACCGGAGTTCACGATGGACTTCGGGTGCGGGTGCGGCCGGGACTGTGTCCCTTGGCTATTTTTCCCGGGGGCACAAAGAGGTGATCTGCAAGAGTATGGCCGTCAATGAATGCGCCACAAAATTACTTTAGGGTGGGCACCGTTGGCCGATCCTGTTCGCGAAGGGAAAGCAGGAATGGATGACTCATCCTTTTCAATCCCGCAGCTCTTTTTCCTTGTCTTCGATTCCCAAGATGAGAGAGGCGCGAGGAGTTCGCCCACACGGTTTGGAATCTTCTGCCAAAGCCAAAAATCCCACGTCATTGTGAGAGAAGAGTAAAGACACTATTTACAAATCCTCAACAAAAATCTGCAAATCTCCAAACGGAAAGAGTGTGCCACCCGGGGCTATCGTATGCGAATCTAAGCAATCTGGTGAGCGGTCGACGTACAATTTCTCAGTCCAATCTCGGCTGTTAGGAGTTGTTTGCAATGGGGTCCGAAAAGCCGGGCAAACTTAACCCGCTCACACAAGGAGAACAGAGCTCCTGGGCTGCGATCTATGGAACGTCGAAAGCTGGAAAACGCGTCTATTCGGCGCTGGGTTGGACTCGGAGACAAGGTTCTCGGGACAACCGATGAATCACGCCAAAGAATGCGCACACGAGAGAAAGCGAAAGATACGGTAGAGCGTTCCAGAAAGCTGCGCTCGGCTGTGCAGGAGACCAAACGTAAGGCTCGCAAATCGCGGATGCGCCGATCGGGAGAAAAAGGTTAGTCTCCAGACCATCGGTTTCTCAGGCCACAAAAAGCTCACTACGAGTCTTTAATGCGAGCTCGAAGCCTCCACCCGCGCACAACTACTCCCGCATCCGCAAAACCGACGCTCTGTGGACCTGGCGTAAGAATGCCTTGGCTTCAACTGTGGCGTGGAAATCCGGACAACAGGACGTATTCTCCTCAACCAGTTCCCAAATCAGGACGATAAGCTTGGATCTGCATCAAGCGAGATCGGCATCAATTTCGGGAAAAACCCAAGTTACCTGATGGAGACCATCTGACTTGCCGGAAGGAAACTCGATCACTCTAGAAGTTTCGAGAGTGTCGCCCCGTTTCGTTTCGAACGTGAAGCCTTCCGGAATGTAGAACTCAATTAGCTTGCCCATAATTTCTTTCCTACCGCCGTTCGCGTTTGGGCAAACAGAAAAGGCGCTTCACTCCCAAATCGGATACAGCCGCTACACAAACAGAAACCTTTTCGATGCAAAAGACTTCCTGCCGATTCAGCAAATCCGAAACAGAAAACCGGGCCTATCGGTTCGCGGCGATCGGGGGAGGCAGCAGCAAAATAAAGTAGGAAACTGCGAAGCAGCAATTCATGACCTCTCGGCGTTTAGCAGAGTACGAGGAAGTAGTCATTCTTGCCCGGCTAGTAAAGTATCCGGAGCGGATGGGGGAGTCAGTACGTTTGATGATTGCACTTGCTCACGGACAACTCGCGCAGAAGTAAAGGATCCTCGGGCGTCGAAGTCATTGTTGCTGACGTGACCTAGAAGCCGGGCACATTCTTGGCGGAAATTGTTCCAGCCGTAGCCTCCGGCCCGCAATACCTGCCCGTGCTCACGCCAGACCACCAGAAGCGTCGCAAGCTGGAAGCAGCGCCAAAATACCAGTTCCATGGCCGGAAGTGATCGGCGGCTGCGCTGAAGGCGTTTCAGGTTCTCGGCCTGGAAACGTAAATGATCGGCTTCATCCGCGAGAACATTGGCGCAAATGCACCGCAAGAGCCCCGACCCCGTCGCGCAGGCAAGAGCCGTGTAATACGGGACGGCGACAATCTCGGCCATCACCAGGACGCGCAGACAAAGTTCCAATCCGGCAAACTTGCGCAGGTGCCGGAAAACGCGGTCCACCCAGTGTTGCTGAAGCAGCTCTACGGCTTCCCGCTGCAGAAATCGTGCTAGGTGACGGCTGTGCCGCTGCTCCTCTTTGATGAACAGCTCCAATGACGGCAGAAAATTCGCATCGAGCGCAGCGAGTCGCGATGCGCGACCGCGTCGGATCAGCCCTGAACCGTCAGAACCTTCTCCCAATTGAAACTGCTGGATCGATTTACTTACCAGCCGCCGCTCACTGTCGGTGAGGACTCGCGCATCGGACCACGGCAGCAACTCACGGTTCGCAGCTCGAGACGAGAAGAGGACCGCCCAATCGATAATTGTAACCATCCGTTGTACTTTACAATGCAAAGTACATTGCGTCAAGCTACATTTTAGAAAAAACGAGCGTTCCGCGAGAGCAAAGCTGCCAGCTGTTTGCAATCGAGACACTAATGCGAGGGGCACAGCATGAGCTAGCGCCAGGATGGATCGAGCTTGGGAACCCTGGCAACCGAGACGCACTGGCTATCCAGAGCTGGTCCCCTGCCACGACTCGACAGCACACCCCTCAGCAACAGCTTGCATCTCTAGTTAACAGAGAGGTCAGACTATCTAATTGTCTGCTGAGGATTTCAGAGGAGGAATTTCATGCGAAAACCCGCATCTCGCTTGACCATGTGTGCAGCGCTCCTGTTTGGATTTGGAGCGTTTGCGCAGAATGCGTCCATGGTCCCCGCCGGAACCGAAGTTCACGTGCGTGTTGACCAGGACATTAATGCCAAGAAAGGCAATGTACAGCCCGGCGCAATGTTTCCCGGAACGATCTCCCGTGACGTTGTTGGGGCCAACGGAAATGTGATCATTCCGCGCGGAGCTCCGGCTCAGCTCGCAGTGGTTTCCACAGGCAACAACAGCAACGACATGACGCTCGATCTGCGGTCGGTCGACATCAACGGGCGTCACTATCGTCTTGATACCGAGAGTACCAGCGGAGCTGCCAGCAGCAAAAACGGCGGACTGGGCGCAAACAAGCGTACCGGCGAATATGTCGGTGGTGGCGCCTTGGCAGGCACGTTGATTGGCGCTTTGGCCGGTGGTGGGAAGGGTGCTGCCATTGGCGCCATTTTGGGAGCTGGCGCAGGCGCAGGAACACAGATCCTTACCAAGGGCAAGGAACTGAATGTTCCAGCCGAAACTGAACTGAATTTCCGGCTCCAGAACGCGGTGCGTATGCACCAATATGAAGGCTATCAGGGACACGGACGCGAGCTTCCGCCTCCGGATCAGTACAACAATAATCAATACAACAACAACAATCAGCCGCAGGATAACAACAACAATCCTCGATAATTTAGGGATTAGCCAGCAGGCTGGACTCTCGTCCAGCCTTTCTTTTGCCCTTTTCTAGTTGCATTCGACAGCATGGTGCTAGTTTTCCACCGCTCGCTCCACAGCGAACGCTGCTAACATCCCGGAAGTGGCAGTCCGAAAACCATCCAAGCGGGCAAAGAAGTATCTCAGGCTGCTCAAGCCAGGCGAGGAGCAGCGCTCGATGTCCACGCTCAAGCTGCGGCTTCTCAAAAAGCTGAAGTGCACGCTGAAATACGAAAAGCTCGCCTGGGCCGATGGGGCCCAGCTCGTAGCCGGAGTGGACGAAGTCGGACGCGGCGCGCTTTTCGGACCGGTGGTTGCTGCCGCCGTCATCCTCAAAGCTGATTACCGAATTCGGGGCCTGCGCGATTCCAAACTCCTGCTGCCGGAAGTGCGCGAGGTGCTTGCTGGACGCATCCGCGAGCATTCGATTGCGTATGCGATTGCTTCCGTCGATGCCGCGCGTGTGGATGAGATCAATATCTATTGGGCTTCCCTCGAAGCACTTGCGATGGCTGTGAAGCAGCTTGAACCGGCTCCCGATCATGTTCTAGTCGATGCGCTCAAGATTGATGTTCCTTTCAAGCAGACGAAGATCATCCATGGCGACGCGCTGAGTTGCTCCATCGCCGCCGCGTCGATCATCGCTAAGGTGGAGCGGGATCGCATGATGCGTGAGATCGATAGTCAGTATCCGCTGTACGGTCTAGCATCCAATAAGGGCTACAGCACACCGAAACACAAAGCAATTCTGCGCGAGCATGGACCGTCGCCGCTCCATCGCCAGACGTTTGCGCCAGTCTGGATGGCGCAAGCCGAACATATGCCGGATCTGTTCGCAGAGTTAAAACAGGAACTGGAAGAAGACGAACAGCCTCAGATTGAAACGGAATGTGCGGAGCTCGACGCAGTGGCTGGTAGCTAACAGCTAGGAGCTGGCAACTTCTTTTCACATCAACGACTGCGGATCAACGTCCACGATGATACTCGTGCGCGGCACGTCCTCCGTGACGGCATTTGCGACCAGCGCGCGTAAGGCGCCGTTCAGCTTCTCACGGCTCGCCGATTTCAAGATGAAGTGAAAACGATAGTCGCGCCTGAGTCGTGACAGCGGCGCGGCTGCCGGGCCCATCACGCGAATTCCTTCCAACCGCGTGCGATCCACCCAGCGATGTACGGTTCCGGCATAGCGCACTGCGAGTTCTAGTTTATCGCTGCGAAGCAGAACGTTGGCCACGCTGGTAAACGGCGGATAGTGCATCCAGCTTCGATAGCGCATTTCCTGTTCATAGAAGCCGATGTAATCGTGGGTGGCCGCGTAGCGAATCGCGTAGTGCTCGGGAAAATAGGTTTGCAGCACGACTTCGCCGGCGAAATTGCCGCGTCCCGCGCGGCCCGCTACCTGTGTAAGCAACTGGAACGTTCTTTCCGCGGCGCGGAAGTCCGGCAGACCAAGCGCATAGTCCGCACCAATTACACCGACAAGCGTGACCCCGTGGATGTCATGTCCTTTCGCGATCATCTGTGTGCCCACGAGCATGTCCAGTTCCCCGGCATGAAGCTGATTGAGGACGCGCTCGAAATCGTGGCGCGTGCGGACTGTATCTCGATCAAGCCGCCCGATTCGCGCATTCGGGAATGACTGCTGCAGAGCTTCCTCGATCTTTTCCGAGCCTGCGCCGAGAAAATACAGATGCTCGCTTCCGCATTTGGGACAGACCTTCGGCACCGTCGTACGGTATCCGCAGTAGTGGCATTCGAGCCGCTGGCCAGCGGGAACACGATGCGTGAGCGCCGCAGGCGAAATCGTCCCCTTGTGATGCGTGAGCGCTACTGCGCAGTTCACGCACTGCATCTTCTCGCCACATGAGCGGCAGAGCACAACCGCCGAATATCCGCGGCGATTGAGCAGGAGCATCACCTGCTCTTTTGCCTCGAGACGCTCCGTCACTTGCTCGATCAACCTGCGCGAGAAGATTTTTTCTTCTCCGGTCTGCTGGAACTCCTCGCGCATGTCGATGATTTCGACCTCGGGCAGAGGACGCTGCTGCACGCGTTCGCGCAGCTCGATCAGCCGGTACTTCCCTTCCCGAGCATTGTGGTAGGTCTCAAGCGAAGGCGTTGCCGACGCGAGCACGACTGCCGCGCTGGAGAGCTTGCCGCGCATGACGGCCACATCGCGTCCGCTATACCGCGGTGTCTCGTCCTGCTTGTACGAGCCGTCGTGTTCTTCATCGATCACGATTAAGGCAAGATCGCGAACAGGAGCGAATACCGCCGAGCGCGTTCCGACCACGATGCGCGCATCTCCGCGATGAATACGATGCCATTGCTCTGCCCGTTCATCATTGGTCAGACCCGAGTGCAGAATCGCTACCTGCTCACCGAAGATGCGATAAAGATTGGCGGCAGCAGCGGGAGTGAGTCCTATTTCAGGAACCAGCAGAATCGCCGAGCGTCCCTGCGCCAATACTGATTGCATCGCAGACAGGTAGACCGCAGTCTTCCCAGAGCCGGTCACGCCGTGCAGAAGCGAAACCGAGAATCGCCGTTCGTTTGCAGCGGCTTCGATGGAATCGAGAGCGGCTCGCTGCGCAGTGTTCAAATCTCCGCGCGCAATCTGCGACGACGAAGCCGGAACTCCGGCGATGTGAAACTCGGCGGGCTTCTCTTCGATGCTTACCAACGCCCGTCGAACCAGCGTCTCGAGAGTTGTGCGCGGAAGGTTCAGCTCGCGAAGCTCGCGCACCGGCATGATCCCCCCTGCTTGCTCTAGCTTTGAGAGAAGCACCTGCTGATTTTCGTTCAGCTTGCGGCTGGAAGGTTCTGGATTCGCAACCAGGCGTGCGATCTTTACAGTCCGGCTTGCGTCGCGAGTTGAAGAGACATCCTGACGAATGATCCAGCGCTTTGACTGCAATCTCCGCAGCACATCGCGTGTAACCCCGGTCGCGTTCTTCAGCGCGTGCTCGCGCACCTCATCGACTTGCGACAGGAAATCCAGAACCTGGTATTCGAGCATCTGTTCCGTGACGCTTTTCTTCGATCGTCCGGAATTCCCAGATTGGGCTGAATCGTAAAGCGCCTTTTGCCCTAATTCAGTAATGCGATAGCTCCAATCGCGCTTTACTTCGGCTTGCAGCGGCAGCATCGCGCGCAGGACCTCGCCGATTGGCGCAAGGTAATAACTCGATATCCATTCGGCGAGTTCCATCAGAGGCGCATCGATGAGCGGCTCGGCGTCAAGCACCGAGTGAACCGTTTTGGCCTCCATGCTTGGAGGTCGGTCATGCAGCGCAGTGACCACACCCGGCAGTCGTGATGTGCGGAAGGGAACCAGCACCCGCCCGCCCACGACGGGAATTTGTCTGTCCACGCGATAGGTGAACGTCATCTCCAAGGGAACCGGCAGGGCTACGTCGCAGAACATGCGTAAGGGGACAGGTTACAGGAAGAAACAAACAGAACCGGCGGCGGTAGCCGGTGGGTCGGAGATGGCCGAATGGCCAGCTCCGAGCGAATCGAGGCTGGATGCAATCTGCAGAGACGCAGCCGCAAAACCCGCGGCTGCCCCACCGCCTACCGGCGCCGGTTCTGTCATTCCGCGCCCTGTTCCCTCTGTTTCGGCAGCGGCATTCCCAGATACTTCATCACCATTTGCAAGTCTTTCCATGTTTCCTTTTTCTGGCGAGGATCGCGGAGCAGATACGCCGGATGATAGGTTACGGCGAGTTTGGTGTTTTTGAAATCGTAGATGCGTCCGCGCAGATTAATCATGGCGTCATTCACGCCGAGCAACGTTTTTGCAGCCACCGCGCCCAATGCGACTAGGATCTTCGGTTTCACGACTTCGATTTGCCGCATCAGGAAAGGCGAGCAGGTGTCGCATTCCTCACGCTCAGGCGTGCGGTTCCCGGGGGGGCGGCACTTGATGATGTTCGCGATATAGACGTCTTCGCGGCGAATTCCCATTGCGGAAATCATGTTGTTGAGCAGTTGTCCGGCGCGTCCGACGAAGGGCTCGCCCTGGATGTCTTCGTCGGCTCCTGGAGCCTCGCCTACGAACATGATGTCTGCTCGCGGATTGCCTACCCCGAAGACGATCTGCTTGCGGCCTTGTTTGTGGAGCACGCACCGCGTGCAATCGCCGATGTCCTCTCGGATCGCCATTAGGGCTTGTTCTGGAGTCATGTCTTTTTCATTGCACGAAGGCGCCACGCTTACAGCCTGGAGTCGAGCAGAAGGCGCGTTTTCAATCGAGCCTTGAGGTTGAAGCGAGACTTCCCGGCGATAGAAGTCATGAATGCCAAGCTCGCGGTAAAAGCGGATGCGCTCGGCCAACTGCTGTTGTAGTTCGAACTTTTGGGGCATCAATGAAGATCAGCGAGCGGGAGCGGCTTTGCCCGCGTGTATCTTCAGTTTTAGCACGACATCGAGAATGCGGTGCGCGATTTTCTGCTTGGGAGCCTCACGGACTGAAATTTCTTCGTCATGGGTGATGATCGTGACCTCATTGCGTTCTGAGTCGAAGCCGATACCCTCTTTTGAAACATCGTTTACAACAATCGCGTCGATGTTCTTCTTGCGCAGCTTCGTGCGGCCATTCTCGATAGCATTCCTCGTTTCAGCGGCAAAGCCGACGATCACCTGACCGGCGCGCCGATAAGAAGAGACTTCCGAGAGAATATCGGGCGTGGGTTCAAGTTCAAGAGTGAGCGATCCCGTGCGTTTAATTTTCTCTGCTGAGGTATTACGCATACGAAAGTCAGCGACGGCAGCGGCAGCAATGACTACACTTACTTTATCGATTTGCGCGACGACTGCATTGCGCATCTGGTCAGCGGTATCTACGCGAATCAGCTCCGCGCCTTCCGGGGGATCGATCGCGACCGGTCCTGAAACCAGAATTACTCTTGCGCCCCGCCGAATGGCAGCTTCGGCGAGCGCGTACCCCATCTTGCCGCTGGAGCGATTGCCGAGAAATCGCACTGGATCGATTGGCTCGCGTGTTGGGCCGGCGGTGATCAGAACCGTCTCTTCGGCGAGATCGCGAACCACTCCGAGGGCGGATAACGTCGCAGCGACGATCTCGGCCGGTTCTGCAAGCCGGCCTGCGCCCACCATGCCGCAGGCCAGATATCCGCTGCCCGGGTCCACAACGTACATGCCGCGCTTACGTAGAGTCTCAAGATTTTCTTGGGTAGCCACGTGATTCCACATCTCAACGTTCATCGCGGGAGCGATGATCACCGGTGCATGCGTGGCCAGATAGAGCGTGGAAACAAAATCGTCTGCCTGACCATGAGCAAACTTACTCATCATGTCCGCTGTGCAAGGCGCCACGACCATTGCATCGATGCTCTGGGCAACGCTGATGTGCTCGATGGCCGAATCCAAGTTGGGCTGTTGTCCGCCTGAGTTCCAAAGACCGGTAATGACCTTCTCGCCGGAAAGAGCGGCGAACGTAAGAGGTCGCAGGAATTCCTGCGCTGCAGCTGTCATAACAACCTGCACGCGAATTCCCTGATCTTGCAACAAGCGGATGACCTCACATGCCTTATAGGCAGCGATGCCCCCGCAAACGGCGACTGCAACCTTCATCGCTTTAATTGTAGTCGGAGCCGCAAAGACGCGGCGGTGGCATGAATGGTTCGCGGGAAGGACGTAATCATTCGGACGAGTTCTGCGTATCCTGATCGGGACGGAAGTTGTAATCCTTAAGCAATTCGCCAACACTGCGTACTAATTGATAGCGCACACGGTCGCCACACTGATTGCAGTTCGGGAATCTTTTTAATACGAGAATTGCAGTCTCATGCGGCAGACGATGAGCGTAATGCAGAACCCGGTAAATCCCTTTTATCTGCACAGTGTCACCTGCGCGGAAAAGAATCTGCTGATCTTCAGTTTGTGCTGCGGGGGGAACCAATGTCTCTTTCTCCTGAATTGGATTCATTTATGACGAACCCAATCGGGAATCAACAGCGCAGAGACAAAACCGACAGTCCGCCGCCCGCAAAATGGAAATTTTCTCCGAACGAAACCTCTCGCGGAGCGCGAGATAAAACTGGTGGCAGAAATAGGATCAATGCGGTGGCGAATGCGACGAACATAAGCAGCATTACCTGGCTGCCCACGTCCCGTAGAACGCCGTTATCCAAGTCCACCTGCGGCAACACCAAAACCAGGCAGATGACGATTGCCAGAAGCAAAGCTGCCAATACCTTGAATCGCCTTGGCATCTTGCGAGAATACCACAGCGTCGTTCTCACGCTTGAAAGCCTCTCAATCGTCGGGAATTCAAGAGGAGCTTATGAAGGCACGTGAATTCGATCAGTACTGATAGAAACCCCGCCCGGATTTGCGTCCAAGCCAGCCCGCATCAACCATTTTTATGAGTAAAGGACAGGGGCGATACTTGGGATCGCCAAGGCCTTCATGTAGCACGCGCATGATATCCAGGCAGACGTCCAGGCCAATGAAGTCCGCGAGGGTGAGAGGCCCCATCGGATGTGCCATTCCCAATTTGAACACTTCATCCACCGCGGCTGGAGTGGCAACTCCTTCCATCACTGAGTACATAGCTTCGTTTAATAAGGGCATCAGCACGCGGTTGGATACGAAACCAGGCGCATCGTTGACCTCGACCGGGGTCTTCCCCACCTTCTCCGCAAGCGTTTTGACCGTTTCGAATGTCTCGTTGGAAGTCGCCAGCCCGCGAATTACCTCGACCAGTTTCATCACTGGAACTGGATTGAAGAAGTGCATCCCGATCACTTTGTCGGGACGGCGGGTGAGGGCTGCGATTCTTGTAATCGAAATTGACGACGTGTTGCTCGATAGGATCACTTCGGGACGGCAGATTTGATCGATGTCACGAAATATTTCAGACTTGATGTCGAACTTTTCGGTAGCTGCTTCAATAACAAAATCGCACTCGGCTAAGACTGCGCGGTCGAGCACTCCGCGAATTCTGGATAGAGCTGCTTCGCTTTCCTGCGAAGTAATCTTGTTCTTCTCAACTTCCCGCTGAAGGTTCTTGCGGATGGTAGCGATTCCGCGGTCCAGAAGCTGCTGCGCGACCTCACAAAGAACGACTTCGTAGCCGCTACGCGCGAACACGTGAGCGATGCCGTTGCCCATGGTTCCTGCGCCAATCATCCCTACTCTGCGAATCTCCATTTGGGAAATCCTTGTTATTGACAGAAGAAACTGTCGAGTTTAGCAAATCGTCGATCTCTGATGGACCTGCGGCCGCCCTCGGCCGGGCGTCTGGCGGAAGCACAAAGACTAAACCCGCGCGAGGGCGCGCGTCGCTCCGGGAGGTTCGTAGTGACAGCTCACTCCGGCAGGGTGATCAATTTCACAAGATCAATTTCCCGCTGCAGGAATCGACTACCGAGAGTCTGGAATTTATCCACGGAATCGGTCGCGAAGAATTGCACAGCCGGGCTGCGCGATGAGGTTCCGCAAAGTCCCAAAGCGGCAGCAGCATCATGGGCCGTTGCCTGAGCTGAGTCGACTAACTGCAGCTTTTCCGGCAGGATCCGATGCAGAAGTGGCTTGAGCAGAGGATAATGCGTGCATCCGAGCACGAGCACATCGGCAGAACCGTTTCGTCCGCGTTGCTCTTCCTCGAGTTCCCGCAGATAGATGTGCGCTACCTGCTCGGTTACCGGATGATCGGTCCATCCCTCTTCCACCAGCGGGACAAAAAGCGGGCAGGCCTTCTCAATCGCAGAAATTCCCAATTTCTGCAATTCCCGCTGATACGCGTGGCTTGAAACCGTTGCTGGCGTACCGATGACATAGACGTTCTTGTTGCGGCTCATTGCAGAAGCCGCCCGGGCTCCGGGAGCGATCACCCCCAAAACTTCGGTTCGCACCGCCGCGCGAATACTGTCCATCGCGAGCGCGCTGGCTGTGTTGCAGGCGATCACGACGTACTCGGCCCCATGCTGCACGAGAAACTCGACGCTGGAAACCGCGTAGCGCGCCACAGTTGCCGCTGATTTCGAACCGTAGGGGAGTCGTGCCGTGTCACCGAGATAAAGATAGTCTGCCCGCGGTATGGCCGTAAGCAGTTCGCGAAGAACAGTAAGGCCTCCGAACCCTGAATCAAATACACCGATCTTCATTGCAATTGCTCGACGAGCCGATGCACCGCGGCTGTGTTGTAGATCGTTTTCAGATCGGCGTGGCCGGCAAGCGTCTGGCGCTCTTTGCCGTCCACCAGAAATTTTACTTGTTCCAAATGGGGAAAATTCGATGCCAATGTATCGATCAGAGACAGCAGCGTAAAGTCCTCCACCATCACGCCTGAGCGATGCCCATCGACAAATTGCTCGTTCAAATCCAACACCGCGAGTTTGTCATTGACAAGAAAAACCGTCTTAATTGCCGAAGCCGTGGCTAAAGGATGTGGCGATGGACGGTTTATATATCTTGCAATCAGGAGCTGTAGAACTGCTCTTGCGCGCGCCTCCGGTTCCGCGGGAAGAACGCCGCTTGCCTGGCGGAAGCGAAAAACGCCTTCGTCATCATAGGCAATAGTTAGTTTCACCAATTCTCTGTTACCCATTTCCGGCGGCGCTACGGCCTGGTCCTCGGCGACGGCGCGCAGGTTCTCCTGTGTACCTCGGCGCAAATGCACAATGTAAACGCCAGTCACGAGTACGAGCAGAAAAAGCAGTACCAGCGTGATCTGTACGTTGCGGGGAATCATGGTCTCGCTCCCGCAGTGATCTTGCGAATGGCAATCGCGTCAGCCAGCGCGCCGGCAATCAGATCAGGCGAGATCCTGAAACCTTTCTTGTCGGCAGGCGCCTCTACTGCAATAGCGGGAGCCGCAATCGAGTGCAGCGGCTCAACAAAGGAAGGCAGCACCAACGCGGGTAGCTCGCGTTTCTCAATCGCGGATGCGGCTGTTGTCGCGAGCACTTGACTTTCGTTCTGGAACGCTGCCTGCGCATTGTCCCATGGCAGAAAGCTACTGCGGTCTCGAACTGAGTCTGAAGTCTGGTTCGAAGCGGCAGTGTAAATGCGAATCACGGAGCCCGGCTCGGCGTGTAGTGTGATGAAGATCGATGGCTTCGCCAGGTTTACCGTTACGGCACGCTGATCGAAACTGGGATCGGAATCGTTGTCGCGTAGAAGGATGGCTGCAATGTGTCTCGTCTGCAGCTCTTGACGAAGCTTCTTGGCCAAAAGCAAGGTCAAATCCTTCTCCAGCCGATGCGGCGCAATGCGTGCTCCTACATCGTTCCCGCCGTGCGCGGGATCGATCACCACTGAAAATTCCGGCGGAGAAGAGCGGTGCGTCGTTTGCTCCGGCACATGCGAAGGGGCTTTTGGCGCAGCATCAGGCGAGACCGCAGTTTGTCCTCCGATGGCAGGAGCTGATGGCAACCTCCCAGGAGGTTGAACTTGGATTGGGGAGCCGGTTCCCGCACTACCCGCAATGGATGGAAGCTGCAGCGAGCAGATTGAAAACAGCGTTAGGAATAATCGCAATCGTACCAAAATGGAACCAACTATGAGGCTGGAGGATGATTTGTTCCGCTACCCGTTATTTGTTGCGGTGCAAAAAAGCTCACATTTCTCGGCGCTATTACGGCCTGGAACTCGCCTCTTATCACCGATTGCTTACCGCTTACTGCCTATTGCCTTCTTCTTCCAACGAAAAAATCGTCAGCCCACTCAATAGTTTCGGATAAAAGTCGGTCGATT
>DATEMI010000021.1:0-2297 GCA_035275665.1 Terriglobales bacterium
CTTTGGTCGCTGCGTCGACTTCGTCTTCATAGAAATCGGCGATCTTTTGCAGCATGTTGTCCATCGCGCCCGTTGCTTCGCCCACGCCGATCATCTGCGTGACCATGTTCGGGAATACTCCGCATTCCTTCAGTGGATCAACGATCGTGCGGCCTTCCTCGATGGCTTTACGAACCTTCATCAGCGCTTCTTCGAGAACCGCGTTGCCGGAGGTGCGGGCAGTAATCGCGAGTCCTTCCAGAATCGGGACACCGGACGTGATCAGAGTTCCCAACGTGCGCGTAAAGCGAGCCACAGCAATCTTGCGCAGCAGTACGCCCACGACAGGCATTTTCAGCAGAATGTTGTCGGTTATGTATTTGCCTTTCGCATCTTTGCGGATCTGCTTGAGAGCGAAGAATGCAGCAACCAGGCCAACCACTGCCACCCACCAGAAGTTCTGCACAAACTGGCTCAGGCCGATCACCATGCGCGTGGGCAGCGGGAGATCGACGCCGAGGCCGGCAAACAGTTTTTCAAAGATGGGAACGACAAACTTGAGCAGTGCGCCGACTACCAGCACCGCAATGCTGATGACGGATACGGGATAAATCAATGCTGATTTCACTGCGGATTTCAACTTGACGGCCTTTTCCACATAGGCCGCAAGGCGTTGCAGGATTACATCGAGAATACCGCCGGTTTCGCCGGCTTCCACCATGTTCGTCGTGAGGTCGTCAAAAATTTTCGGATACTGACGCATGGCGTTGGCAAGCGTTGCGCCGCCTTCGACGGTGACTCGAACTCCCGTCAGGCACTTCTGAAATGCCGGATTCTCCTGATTGGCCGCAAGAATCTCAAGACACTGGACCAGCGGGAGACCGGCATCGATCATGACCGAGAACTGACGGAAGAAGATCGCGACGTCTTTAACTGGAACTTTGCCGGAACCCAGCGTCGGCAGGGTGAACTCTTTGCCTTTTTCTTTGATGACGACGTTGCCGATGCGCTCCTTACGCAGCGCCGCCTGCAGCAACTGCTTGTTGACAGCCTCCCGCTCTCCAGCAACTTTCGAGCCGCCGGAATCGACTCCTGAATATTTGTAGATAGGCATCGTTCTCTCCCCCGCGGCACAAGCCGCAACTTACTTCGCAGCGCCTATTTCTTTCCCGCTGCGGGCACTGCTTTGGCCGCCGCGGCCTGACCGCGGTTGATCATGTCCTGCAGCTCGTCGGGCATTGACGAGCGGATCAGCGCAGTTTCCAGCGAGATCTGCTTGCTGAAGTACAGGCTTGCCAGCGACTGATTGAACGTTTGCATTCCGTACTTGTCCTGTCCGGACTGCATCGCCGAATAGATCTGGTGGATCTTGTCTTCGCGAATCAGGTTACGCACGGCAGCATTTGGTACCAGTATTTCCATCGCGCATGCGCGCCCCTGACCGCCGATCTTGGCCAGCAGCGACTGGCAGAGCACGCCTTCGAGAACCAGCGATAACTGAGCGCGAATCTGCGATTGCTGATGCGACGGAAAGACATCGATCACACGGTTAATCGTGGAGGCTGCCGAGTTGGTGTGCAAGGTGCCAAAAGTGAGGTGGCCTGTCTCGGCGATACGTAGTGCAGATTCAATGGTTTCCAAGTCGCGCATTTCGCCGATGAGCACTACGTCCGGATCTTCACGAAGCGCGGCTCGCAGGGCGTCGCTGAACGATTTTGTGTCTGAGTGAACCTCACGCTGATTCACCAGGCAATTCTTGTTCTGGTGAACGAACTCGATGGGATCCTCAATGGTGATGATGTGATCATGTCGTTCGGTGTTGATCTTGTCGATCATTGCCGCGAGAGTCGTCGATTTACCGGAACCGGTTGGACCGGTCACGAGAATCAGTCCGCGCGGCTTATCGCACAGCTTTGAGACGACCGGCGGCAGATTCAACTGCTGGAATGATCGAATCTCGAATGGAATTACGCGGAAGACTGCGCCGGTCGCTCCTCGCTGATTGAAAAGATTTCCGCGGAAACGGGCCAATCCCTTGAGTCCAAATGAGAAGTCGAGCTCGAGATGCTCTTCAAATCGATGCTTCTGGGCATCGGTAAGCACGCTATAGGCGAGCTGCTTGGTTTCCGACGGGGTGAGCATCGGCAAGTCTAGCGGCTGCAGGTGGCCGTGCACACGAACCTGAGGCGGAGAGTTGGTGGAAATGTGCAGATCGCTCCCGCCCAGCTCCAGCATTTTTTTCAGCAAATCACTTAAGGTGACGTTCATTGTTCCTCGATTTCCCATCCCAGAATGGCTGCCGGGCGATCAGGCAGTAT
>DATEMI010000022.1:0-8437 GCA_035275665.1 Terriglobales bacterium
GGACCGGAGTCCGATTGCGTCAAGTGCCAGTTGAAGAGCGGCTGTGCAGGAATTCACAGCAAGCGCATAGCGCGCATTCACATACTCAGCGAATGCTCGTTCAAAGCTGTGTGTGACTGGCCCTGTTGTAAGCCACTTAGAGTTCAGCACGCCGGCTACGGCGTCGATCTCTTCTTGTCCAATCGATGGACGATGGAAGGGTATGAATGTAGGCTGCATCTTGGGTCCCTTTAACGAAGAGGACAGACGAGTTCTGATCGAAGTTCGCTAGTAGGTGTAATCGGCAATATTGAAGACCGTCGCCGCATTCAGCACGACGTCGAGCACGGGCGCAGAATGAACTTCGGAGAGCAGTTCAATGCTTCGATTAAGAGCCTGGCGAGTAGTCGATCCAGATCGCCCGACGAGGACGACGCCATCAACCAGGGGCGAGAGCGCGCGTCCATCGGAGAAGGCAAGGATGGGTGGGCTGTCGATGACGATGTGATCGAACTGTTCGCGTAGTTCGTCGAGAATAGCCCGCATCACGACCGAACAAGTCAGTTGTGCAGCCGGAGTCGAACAGCTCCCCGCAGGCACGACAAACAAATTATCTAAATGGGAATTCTGAAGCAGCACCTCGCTCAGCGAGCCTTTGCCGACGAGCACATCGCAGAGACCCTTGTTATCAGTAAGACCAAAAGCGGAAGCGATCCCAGGCCTGCGGAGGTCGCCATCCACCAGCACGGTGCGGCTCCGCTGGGCGAGCGCAATCGCCAGGTTGATAGCCACCGTTGTCTTACCTTCTCCCTGAAATGGAGAAGCAATCAAGATTGCCTTAGGAGGATTGTCAGGATGACCCAGAATGATCGAGGTATATAGAGCACGAACTGCTTCCGCTTCCGGCGAGTTTGGTCTGCTCAGCAGAAATTTCTCTGCCGGCTGCCGCATCGTCTCGAGCGACTGTGGTCTGATCGCGGCCAGGAGATTTCGATTTCTACTCGCACCAGTGAACTCGGGGATCATTGCCACCGAAGACAGCCCGGTAACACTGCGTATATCCGCTACAGTATGAATGCGGGTCTCCAGACGCTCCTTGCCGAATGCTATAAAGACGCCAGCGAGCAGTCCAAATAGCAGAGATCCGCACACATTGAAAAGAAGCTTCGGACGGGTGGGGGTATCGAGTACCCTGGCCGGATCAACTACTCGTACATTGCTCGATTTTGAAGCGGCAGAGATTCCAGCCTCCTTGATCTTGGCAAACAGACTGTTATAGAGATCGGCGTTCGCCTGCGCCTCTTTCTTCAGGCTGTTGTACTGCGCAACCTTATTCAACTCTTTGGTCGCGTCCTGAATGTCATCCGCGAGAAGGTTTTCTCTGGAGCGGGCGGCAGAGGCGTTGGTCCGCAGCTCGTTGATAATCGCTCGTCTTTGAGTTTCAAGTTGGTCTTCAAGCTCGCTTTCCTGGTTATGCAGTTTTCTTACATTAGGGTGGTTGGTTCCATAAATCACAGTGCTTTGCGCTATCTCGCTCTTGGTGTCGGCCAGCTTTTGTATGAGGTCTTGAATGACAGGATTATTGCGGACCTGTGGTAAGGCTTCAGCGCCAGTCGACTGCACCTGGCGAAGGTAGGATTCAGCCTGGATGCGGTCCGACTGCGCGTGCGCCAGCTGCCGGTCCAGCTCTGCCATTTGCTCCGAGAGCGTACTCTTGTTTTCACCAACATCGGCGATTCCATTCACCTTCTGATAGTGCGCGAGTTTCTCGTTCGATTGCTCCATTTTCACGCGAATGTCGTCAAGCTCCCGTGACAACCACTGCGTCGACTCGGCAATCGCCTTGTGCCGGGTCTCGTAGTTGTTTTCGACATACTGATCGACCACTTTGTTAACAATGGTCGCTGCCAAGACGGGATCGTGGCTTGAAAACTTTACGAACACGATGCGGCTGGAAGTATCGCGACGTACGCCTAGTTTGTCGTGGAAGCTTTCAAGCGCTTTGCTTTCTGCCGGGGTAAGCATCGCGGCCTGAGCAGCATCGTTGCTTGTTTGTAACACCTGAGCCTTGTAGGCGAGGCTGCCGGAAAATTCCGGATTTCTGGTCAAAGCCAGCGAGCGAATTACCCCCAAGGCGACTTCGTCGCTGCGCAGTTTTTGTGCCTGTGTCTCCAAGTACTCCTGATCGCCTGAGCTATCCATTCCCGTTTCCAGAGTAAAGATTTCCCTACCTGGAGGATCGATCTCGATCTTTGCTTCTGGTTCATAGACCGGTTTCATTAAAAGCGTGGCGAGAGTGGTGGCGAGGACCACCGCTGCCGCAAACAACGCCGGCAATCGCCAGTTCTTGCGCAGGATAAGAAGCGCGCGCTGCCAATCGTTTGGCGTGGGGCTGGCATTTGATGCGGGGACAAATCTCGGGAGAACTTCGGGGTAACCGAGCGGCCTTCGAACTTGCTCGATAGCTTTGGCCGGTGCAGCAGAGGTGTAGACGAGCTCAAGATTCTGACTCATGGATTACTTCCTTACTGGCAGATTGGCTTGCATTGAGAAACGCAAGATGTTTTTGATCGAGGGCGCAAAGATTGGGTTTGGGAGTGGGGTTAAGCAGCAGTTTCGGCCAATGCTGCAAAGTTTGGTCGTGTCCGCCGGTACTTCAGAGCAATGTCATGACAGTCCACATGACACTGAGCGAGAATTTCTTGACTAGGCTTATATTCAGGCACAATGGCTGATAATGTCGTTATGAGTCCGGACACGTTCTTGGCTTCGACCAGAGCGGACAGATCATCGAGCCACTGCTGAACTTGGACGAAGGGAACCTCAGCACTGGAGAGAACTCTGATCTTGCTGTGCCAGGTTCGCGCGATACCTTCTCCTTCAGTCAATAATTCTTCCACTAACTTCTCTCCCGGACGCAAACCCGTAAATACGATCTTTATGTCTTCTCCGGGCTGCAATCCAGACAAGCGAATCACATTTTGTGCTAAGTCGTGAATTCTGATTGGCTCGCCCATATCCAGGATGAAAATCTCTCCACCTTTGCCCATGGTCGATGCCTGGAGTACAAGCTGGACGGCCTCAGGAATAGTCATGAAATAGCGTTTTGTATCAGGATGAGTAACCGTGATAGGTCCGCCCTTGGCCAGCTGCTGCTGAAAAATGGGTAGCACGCTGCCGTTGCTACCAAGAACGTTGCCGAACCGCACGGCGACAAAGCGCGTGTTCTCATGCTGCAATCCGAGGAGTATGAGTTCGGCTACGCGCTTGGTAACTCCCATGATGTTGGTAGGCCGGACGGCTTTGTCTGATGAAAGCATGACGAAGTCTTCGACCTTGAACTGGCGAGCGACCAGGGCGACGTTATATGTACCGAAAATATTATTTACGACGGCTTGGAAACAATTTGTTTCCATCATGGGAACGTGCTTGTATGCCGCAGCATGAAAGACCGACTGTGGACGATGCAGAGCAAACGTCTCGCGCAGAGTGCCCACGTCCAGGATGTCTCCCACAATGGGAACGTAGTTCAGTGTCGGATAGGTGTCGGACAGCTCATTACAGAGCTTAAAGAGGTCGTTTTCTGATCTTTCAAACAGGATCAGTTCTTTAGGATGATGCCGCGCTGCCTGACGAACCAGCTCCGAGCCAATCGAGCCGGCTGCCCCGGTTACCATCAATATCTTCTCTTCGATGCGATTACGAATGCTTTGCGTGTCGAGTGGAACCGCTTGTCGTCCCAGAAGATCCTCGATGTTCAGGTTGCGCAGTTCTTTGATCGAAGCTTGTCCCTTGATGCGTTCGTTGAAAGCGGGAAGGATTTTGAAATCGACCTTCGATTCCCGGCACTTGCGAACGATTCTCTCGACTTGGACACCGGTGGCAGACGGGATCGCAATCAACACGCATTGGGCGTCGTGGCGGTCGATGAGTTCCGGCAGATCTGCGGTTCTTCCCAACACTTCAACGCCATGAATACGTATTCCATGTTTGCTCGCATCGTCGTCAACGAACCCGATAGGTTTAAGCCGGAGACTGGGATTTTGCTTGAGCTCTCGCACAATCGCGGTGCCTGCTCGTCCGGCGCCGACCACCAGCGCTCCTTCCTTCGACGCGGAATCATGAACGTGCTCGGTATAGGCTCGGACAGCGAACCGGGCTCCTCCTACTACGAGGATGCTGAGCGTGAAATCGATACCCAGCACTGAGCGAGGATATCCGACAGCCAGCAATCGGACCAGCACCGGGTACAGGACCAAAGTGCTGAGCGTGGATGCCTTGGCAATATCGAACAGATCGCTCATTCCAACATATCGCCACCAGCCTCTGATCAGGCCAAACACGTAAAAAATAACTAATTTTGTTAACAATATGAGTGGCAGGGTGCTGAGGAACAGTAACTGTTCAGGCTGGCGGAGAGTGAAGTCGAAACGCAAAAGAAAACTGATGTAGTACGTGACTGCAATCAGCCAGATTTGCGAAAAGACAATGAGTAGCTTTCGATTGCTGATGATATGGCGCGAGTACGGGCGAGTGAGCAACGATCCCGACGCCTGAATTGGAGTAGTAGACATAAATTGAATGTGACAGCTGAGCTATCGTTTGAGCTTGGAAGAAATCAGATCAGTCATCTCTAGCAACAGGCTTGTGCTTCGGACAGTATTGAAGGCCCTGGCTTTAACGACGGTTAAAGCTATGCGACCAGGCGAAGATCGCCAGGCTCGAGATCCACTGCAATCGAACGCTGCAGGAAATCAACTGAGACGATCATTCGCATTCTTCCTTTTCTGCGAAGAACAGTTCCATGCAGGCCAGCCAGAGGTCCCTCTTGAATTTTGACTCGTTTGCCTACGGCAAGATATGGGAAGGGCTCGGCATGTCTCTTTGCCAGAGAACCCTTGAGAGCGTCGATTTCCTCATCAGCGATGGTGGCGGAACGACCGCCAAAGTTCACGAAGCAAACCACACTCGAATGTTCTAGAACCTTTGAGCGATCGACCAAGCCAGGCTTTACGAAGATGTATCCGGGAAACAGAGGCAAGGTGACTTCCGCGCGTCGTCCGTTCCAGTTGCGTATCTCGCGGTAAAGAGGGAGATAGGTCTCCAAATTCCGCAGCTTGAGATGCCTGTCGACGGCCTTCTCGTGGCGCGGTTGGGTGTATGCCACGTACCAACAGGCGTTATCAACGTCTCGCCCGGCTATAGTGTCAGGTAAGGTAGGTTTCTCTTCAAGGCAAGGCTCCGCCATCGTCAACGACATGGGCTTTGTAGTCTAACCCCCTAAATATTCAATCAGTTGGGCCGTTTTGCCAAAGAGTTTCTCGACTCCTCAGCGCCCCTCGAATCGGGCCCTTCTGGTCCGAGTTCGTCACAAAGGCGAAGCATCTCGCCCATTACCACAAAACCACGGCGACGCCAGTCCGAACCTTGCTCGAAGCGCACCACTCGTCCAAAGACGGTGACCGGAACGCAACCCGGATCTCTGAGTCGCGGCAGTTTGACTTCGCAGTGCAGAACTTGGTCGGCAGGAGGGCAATCGTTACTGAAAACAAAAATGGCGGTCGCGCTGACGTCATGTGTGAAGCCAGCCCCCACTTTGTCTCGTCCCTCGCGGTCTCTCCAGCGGAAGGTCACCGGGAGATCCAGCCGATATCTCGTCATTGTCCGCAATTCCAAAATGGCACCTTCCGCTCCAGTAGCAAAGCGTGGTTTCCGTGGCGCGTGAACTAGGATGACTAAATGCTCAACATGCGGTAAGCAAAGGAAGTTGAGCACGAGGAGCTACTTATTTCCGAATGCATACCGGCCGAGCTTCTCGACGGCAACTACCAACTTTCGGCGGTATCGTGGCGCATAGAAACGGCAGGGTCGAAACTTGTAAACATCCTGCTTTACTTTGCCAAAGTGGAGGCTTTTGCTGGACTTCCAGAAAAACATGAAAAAAGGTCCGTGAAAATTTTTCAGCTTCACACAACTGGTGCAGCCAACCCGGAAATGAGGTACTTACCTCGAACCCATTGATTGACGGGAGCACGAATGGCCGAAGGCACTACGATCCGCGCTTTTGTCGCGGATATCTCCAGGATGACTTCTCAGTTAATGGCTGCGTCCTTGAAACGCAACCGCACTCCTCGTTTCGAGGTCCTGCTGCCGGCTGATTTCACCTCTCGGGAGGTGGTCAGGGAAATCGCATCTTCAGCTCCTGATGTCGCTCTGGTCAGCACCTCACTGGTTGATGGTCCGTTTGCCGGCTATTCTGTGCTTCGCGAACTCCAGCAGCACCACTTGCCTACCCGAACTGTGCTTCTGCTCGACGATTGCGAGCGGGACCTGGTAGTCGATGCGTTTCGCGGCGGTGCGCGTGGAGTCTTCATGCACTCGGAGCCGAGTTCCAGACTTCCGCGATGTATAGAAAGCGTTCATCACGGACAGATATGGGCGGGTACAAAAGAGCTCGAATACCTGGTTAGCGCAGTGGCCAGTAGCCGCCCTCTTCGAGTCGTCGATGCTTGCGGACGCAACATCCTCTCCAAGCGTGAGGATGAAGTCGTTGCCCTGGTCGCCGACGGTCTGACCAACCGCGAGGTATCCGAAATGCTGAAATTAAGCGAGCATACGGTTAAAAGCTATCTGTTCAAGATCTTTGAGAAATTGGGCATATCCACACGCGTCGAACTGGTGTTGTATGCGCTAGCAGAACAGCGGCGCGAGTCTTCCTCGCCGCAAACGGCGTCTCTTCTTGCAGACAGATAGCGCTCTTCGGTTTTACGGTTTTCAGAACCGTTTTGATATGCGGAAGCAATCGTCTATTGCCCTCGAGCTACGCTTCGGCGGCGGCAGTCGCAGGCGAGGATTTTGGACTGGATTCTCCCGTCGCTACTGAAACAGGCGCCGGCAACGAAGGAGCTCGACGTCGGTCACGCAGCCGAAGCACCGGACGCTCGACCAAGTAGTAGCAGCACGCAGCTGCGGCGAGAGCAAGGAAGACATTCTGGGGGAAAGCCGTCCACCAGTGAGTCTGATCATTGCGATTGAGGAACGGCTGCTGCCATATGTAAAGGCTGTAACTAATCGCTCCCATCCAGGCGATGAACGGGAAGTTCAGCCACCACCACCGCTTTTCGATCGCGTTGTAGATGCACACGGCAATTCCAAAGTGCATCACAGAAACACCGATGGTCTGGTATACGCGATTTTCTAGCCCCGAGCCCCGCAACAGAGGGATGGCAAGGGTCAGAACCGCCACCAAAGCCGTCATGGGAGAAAGCAGGTAGCGATCGAAGCGCTTCAGATCCGGCCACGCGATAGCAAGCAGACATCCGGTCGCGATCGCATCAGCCACGGTGGGAAAGTAATACTCAATATATTGAAACCCTGCGAAGTAAAAGACCACGCGCAACAGCGGAGCAGTAAGCACGACGGCCAGCGCTATTGTCCTTCCGCGTCTGAATGCGATCGCAAGTGCGAAAGGCCAGATCAGATAGAACTGCTCTTCAATCGACAACGACCAAAGATGACCGAGGAGCCAGGGATTGCTCGGCACGAAATAATTTGAGCCGTAGCCGAACGCCACAAAAACATTCACACCCGGCAACTGCGACCACGCCAGGATACAGATGACAACCAAATACAGGTACGCCGGAGGCAAGATTCGGTATGCCCGTCGACGATAGAACTCCCGCAAATTAATCGAGCCACTTTTATCGTGTTCCTTCAAGAGGAGCGTGGTAATCAGATATCCGGAGATAACGAAGAAGACGCGAACGCCAAAATTCGCATAGCCGCCGATGAACTTAAGACTTGCTGGAAAGTGCCGAGTCCCAATTAAGTGACCCGAAAGCACGAGAGATATGGAAATGGCGCGCAAACCGTCGAGCGACGGAATGCGACGCGCGTGACCCGAACTCACTCAACTTTGGATCGTGAGTTCATGGCCTGAGTTGCTATGGTCCGACAAAAGTTTGAAGGGGATCGCCTGAGGTTTTCTCAACGATCAATATGTCCGCCGAAAATCGCGGATCCATACAGAATATGATTCGGTTAGATTCCTTGTTGCCACTAACTGGAACTGCAAGACTCAACTTCAGGGAGAGCCTGAGGGGCCTGGCTTTTCGGTATTGGCTCCAAGCGCAAATCCGATATAAATCGCAATGACAAGACCGATGATTTGTGCAGACTTCCTGGCTGGCGCGCATGCTTCTGGAGGTGATCCGAATGTGCTACTCGACGCCGTGGGTTCGAGCCTTCAGATTGCTATCTGACGAACAGCGAACGGAGTTTCTAGGGCGCATTCGCCCGGAAGAAGATGCAGCGGCGTAGAACAACTGCAATAAAATCCCCGAGCACCATTCCCGAGCACGTGCGTCTATAGGTTCTTCGTCGCGATCGCTGGCGATGTCAGATCTGCGGGAGCACGCAGAACATCCAAGTTCATCACCAAACTTTCCGAAGCCACGGT
>DATEMI010000023.1:0-2006 GCA_035275665.1 Terriglobales bacterium
CCTTCGCTCGCTGTGTATTTCCTTCTTATGCGCGTCGAAAAAGGTTCACACAGAGATGCAGAATTCTTCCATTCACTTCAACAAACCGCGCTCTCCTGCTCAGCAATTCCGGCGACTATTTCTCGTAACATCCATCTCAAAGATCGAACACCTCCCCATGCTCTCAAGTTGAGCGCGGCTCACTCGCGAAGAAGTTGATGGACGAAAGAAATCACGATGGAACCTTCGCCGACTGAGGATGCCACGCGCTTAACATTGCCGCTGCGGACGTCGCCGGCAGCGAAAATCCCCGGCAGGCTCGTTTCCAGCAGGTGGGGCCGTCGCGCAAGCGGCCACTTCGCCGCAGTCAACTCTTCCGCGGAAAGGTTGGAACCGGTCTTAATGAATCCTGTGCCATCGAGGACCACACATCCTTGAAGCCAACCAGTATTCGGAACAGCTCCGGTCATGACGAACACGTGGCCAATGTTTCTTTCTTCGCTCGTGCCACTGTCGCTGTTTCGCCACATAACGCGTTCCAGGCGGTCCGTGCCCTCAAGAGCAATGATCTCGGTATGTGAAAGCACGTCGATTTTCGGGGTCTCTTCGATTCGGCGAATGAGATATCGCGACATACTGCTTTCCAAGCTGTCCGACCTCACCAACAGAAAGACATGCTTCGAGGTTTCAGCAAGGAACACGGCTGCCTGGCCTGCGGAATTTCCACCGCCAATGACGATCACTTCGTCGTCCTTGCACAATTGAGCTTCGACAAACGTTGCGCCGTAATAAACTCCAGCACCTTCAAACTGCGAGAGATTGTCAACTGCCAGTTTTCGATATTGTGCGCCGGTAGCGATTACGATTGCGCGCGCCGCAGAGATGGGCTCGCCATTTTCGATTTCGACAGCATACGGTTTGCGCTCGCAGCCGAGCCGCGTTGCTTCCGAGAGGAGCATCTGCGCACCGAACTTTTGCGCCTGCGTATAAGCGCGCGATGCCAAGTTGTTTCCAGAAATGCCGGATGGGAAGCCCAGATAATTTTCGATTCGGGAACTGGAGCCAGCTTGTCCACCCGGCGAGTAAGTCTCCAGCACCAAAACGTCGAGCCCTTCAGAAGCTCCATAGACAGCTGCGGCGAGTCCAGCAGGTCCGGCTCCCACAATCACCAAATCGCGCACCTGCACGTGATCCACTGCTTCATTGAAACCGAGGCAGTCGGCCAACTCTTTGTTGCTGGGATTACGGAGCACGGTCTCGCCGCGGCAGATCGCCACCGGAATATCGGAAACAGAGACATGAAAGTGGTCCAAGAACGCCTGCACATCGGCATCGCGATCGAGATCAACGTAAGCATAAGGATGGCCGTTTCGGGCAAGGAACTCCTTGATTCGAAGTGTATCGGCCGAATGACCGGAACCCACCACCGTGACATCGCCAAGGCCTTGTGCGAACAATTCTGCTCGCCGAAGGATGAACGCGCGCATCAAGATCTGGCTCAGCTGTGCGTCGTTCTGCACCAGAGCGAGCACATCCTGACGGCTGACTTCGACCACCTCGCTCGCTTGACGCCCGCGGATGCGATTCAGCGCACGACGGCCAGAGAGTGTGTTCACTTCACCTGTGAATTGTCCAGGCGGCACAATCGCAATCAGTGTTTCCTGAGCACCGGAAGGACGCACTGTCTCTAACTCGCCGGAAACGACGACGAAAATCGGAATGTTCTTATCGCCTCGCTCGACCAAGACCTCTCCGCTGCGAACTGATCTTGCTCGACCATGACTTGCGATGCGCCGTAGCTGCGACGCCGTCAGAGTTGGAAAGATCTGGTCCGCGCGTGATGCGGTGAGCGGAAATGAGGTGGCGGGTTCAGCCATACCAAGAGCGACCTTCCCGTTGAAGTGGATGGCGTATCTCTAGGCTGTCAAGTACGGACTTGGTGTTGATACTTTATGAGTCCCAACCGAGCCCGACATCATAATCTAACTCGCGACCTTGGCCCACCTTCGCCTGAAGCAATACTGATG
>DATEMI010000024.1:0-4143 GCA_035275665.1 Terriglobales bacterium
GTTCTGAATGCCGAAGGAAATTACCTGTACGCACCGAAAAAGTTCGTCGCTGCAGTAGGCGTGAAGAACATTGTCGTGGTGGAAACTGAAGATGCCATCCTCGTCACCACGCGCGAGCATTCGCAGGACGTGGGCAAGGTCGTGAAGCACCTAGCCGACAAGAAGCTCACCAAACTGATTTAGGCAAGCGCCTTGGCGACGCGGTGACGCATGGGATCGCAGCAAGCCTGAATCTGCACCTTGAGCGCAGACAGCGATTCGCCGCTCACCTGCAAGATTGCCGGCTGCAGGTGCTCTGAGCAAACCAGGCCCGCGACTTTCTCCTGCATCTTGCGCTTCACCTGATCGAGCACTAACAGGTCAAGGCTCCCGGCGCCGAGCTCTCGTCCGTTCACTTTCATCTTGATCTGCATGGGCGTATTGTGCGCCGGACTAGGTATTGCGGGAACCACGACTTAGGGGATTCCCATTACCTTGGTGTGCATCCATGCGTTCGCGGGTACCGAACTGAGGCCGTCGTGACGGAAACCCGCGTAAATCGCGGTTCTCGCGGGACGAATCGCTCCGGTAAACTGGTGAGAGTTGGACCTCAGTAAACTCAATCCGCAGCAAAGGGAAGCCGCCGAGCAGATCAAGGGACCGGTTCTTATCTTGGCTGGCGCCGGTTCCGGGAAGACGCGCGTGATTACCCATCGCATCGCGCATCTCATTGATGATCTTGGAGTTGCTCCTGATTCCATCCTCGCCGTGACCTTTACGAACAAGGCCGCCGCCGAGATGGGTGAGCGCGTGAACCGACTCATCGGGCACGTCTCGGTTGCCCAGCCGAGGATTTCGACCTTCCATTCCTTCTGCGTCCGCCTGCTGCGGCGGGATATTGAGGCTCTGCGTGTCAACGGCCAAGGCTTGACGAAGGATTTCGCTATTTACGACGAAGCCGACCAGCAGTCGCTGGTCAAGGCGGCGATTCGCCGCCTGGGGATTGACGACAAGCAACTCACTCCGCGGAACGTTCTGGGCCGGATCTCCTGGGCCAAGAACCACATGCTCAATCCGCAGGAGGTCTATCTCAAGTCCGCCGATCCCAATACGGAACGCATTGCGCACGTTTACGAGATCTATCGCAAGGAACTGCTCAAGGCGAACGCTCTCGACTTCGACGATCTATTGCTCGAAGCCGTGCGTCTGCTAAAGAGCTCAGCCGGGGTGCGGCATCGCTACAGCCAGCGGTACCAATATCTGCTTATCGACGAGTACCAGGACACGAACCGTCCGCAATACGAGCTGATGAAGCTGCTCGCGGGCGAGCACCACAACGTCTGCGTCGTTGGCGACGAAGACCAGTCGATCTATTCGTGGCGCGGCGCGGATATCCGCAACATCCTCGAGTTCGAGCAGGATTTTCCCGAAGTGAAAATCATCCGCCTGGAGCAGAACTATCGCTCGACGCAGAACATTCTTGAGGGCGCGTCGGCGGTTGTGGCGAACAACAAGCAGCGCAAAGGGAAACGCCTCTGGACTGATCGCCACGGCGGCACGCCCATCTACTACTACGAAGCTCCTGACGGCGAGAACGAAGCGCTTTTCGCCGCCGACTACATCTCGCGTTACTTGCGCGAGCCCGGCGAAGGCGAGGAGCAGCGGCGCGCTGCAGTCCTGTATCGCACCAACTCGCAATCGCGATTGTTCGAGGAAGCGCTGCGCCGCTATGGGCTGAAGTACAACGTAGTCGGAGGCTTCTCCTTCTACGAGCGCGCCGAGATCAAAGACGTGATCTCGTACCTGAAGCTCATTCAGAATCCAGACGACTCCATCGCATTTCTCCGCGTCGTAAACACACCAACCCGAGGCATCGGCAAGAGCACGCTCGAAGTGCTCGAACGAGTCTCCCTCGAAACCGGTGTGAGCATGTGGAGCGCAACGGAGCAGGCCATCGAGCAGAAGCTACTGCCTGCACGAGCTGTAACCGCTCTCAGCGAGTTCAAGCAGATCATCGATGACGCTCGCGCCATGTTGGGGGGAACGTTTGTCGAGAAGCTGGAGGGAGAAACCGGCACTCGGCAGTCGGCACTCGGCAGTCGGCAAGAACCAGAGCTGGATACCGATGGCAATCAGTCAGCTTCAGCACAAGAGGAACCAGCAGAGGACGAGACCAGCTTCGATTTTGGATCGAATGAGCAGCACGAGCTCTTTGCCAACTTGGATGAGATTGGTTCAGCCGACGGCTCAAGCGACAATGAGGCATCACTCGACAGCAATGAACGTGTGGAACGGACCGGCAAAGGTATGGAGGGCGTTCTAAGTGAAAGTGGACTCAACAAGATAAAAAAGAAGTTTGAACGCCTTGCAAAGAAAGCGGACAGTCTACACATTCCTCAACCTCAACTTCGCGTTGAATCTCTGACCGGCTACCCAGTTCGCTATCGGGTTCGGGTTGATTTCGAGTCTCCAGAAATCAACGGCTGGTCCCTTATCGGCATCCTGCACCATCCGTCGGATGGAAACACGGAAGCTCACCCAAGTATGGGAAAAGAAATTCCAGTGACGTATTTGTCTGCGGGGCCAAATTGCGATCATTGCGAGACAAAGCAGAGGCGGAAAGACACGTTTATCCTGCAAAACCAAACTGGAGAAATGCGCCAGGTTGGAAGCACTTGCCTGTGGGACTTCTTCGGTGGATTCAATCCAGAAGCCTTGATGTATTTCTCCGAGACGATTGCGAAGTTGAAAGAAGAGGTGATGCAACTCTCGGCTGAAGAGAGCAAACGAGCGGAAGAGTGGACTCGTTTAGCGAACGCAGATGATTTCGCAGTTGGGAGCTTGGAAACATCCTCGGTCATTAGGAGAGACTCACTGTCGTCCTTGCGCAAAGATATTGGATCAACTGAGCAATCTGACGATCAAGTTTCAGAAGACTTGAATCCGGGATTCCGCTCGCCTGGCGGGGCGGCCACCCTGCCGGAAGTCATCAAATTCCTTATCGATCGCACTGGTTACGTGAAGGTCCTTGAGCAAGAGGCTACTCCGGATTCATATTCCCGAATCGAAAATTTGAACGAATTGGTAAACGCGGCGCGCGACTCTGCCGATCGCGCGGAGACTCTTGGCGAGTTTCTCGATCACGCTGCACTGGTCAGCGATACCGATCAATACGAAGAAGGCTCGCGCGTTACTCTCATGACTCTGCATTCAGCCAAGGGGCTCGAATTTCCGCTCGTCTTCCTCGCCGGAATGGAAGAGGGGCTGTTCCCAAGTTCGCGAACGTTCCTCAATCCCGAGCAGATCGAAGAAGAGCGGCGTCTCTGTTATGTCGGCATGACGCGGGCCATGGACACGCTCGTTCTGAGTCGGGCACGTTTTCGCCGCCGCTACGGCAACGATCTGCCGGATGTGAGCGTGCCATCGCGATTTCTCGAAGAAATTCCACCGCAGTTAATGGAAGAAATCGGCGGAAGCTCCGGCAGTAACCGTCGCAGCGCGGCTGCAGCAGAGTACGGAGAGAGCCGCCACTACAGCTACGAAGACGAGGACCAGAGCGCTGCAGTCCGCCAGCGTTTCGGACGCTCGCTATCGCCAGAGAAGAGCTATTCAACCAAGCGCACGTCCACTGGCTCTCCTTATCAATCGGTCGACAACATCGCCGAGTTCTTCGCTTCGCGAGGCAAGAAGTTTTCGCGTCCGAAGATCGACCTTCCGGAAGCCACCGGCAAGCGCGGATTCCGTCCCGGGCAGCGCGTGCGCCATCCGAAGTATGGCGAAGGTACGGTCTACAAGCGCGAGGGCGACGGAGACGACGCGAAGATTACGGTACAATTTCCGCAAGCCGGACTGAAGAAGCTGGTAGAAAAGTTCGCGCAGCTTGAACGAGTGTGAGCAAACAATCGCTCAGAAATGTGTTGCGCTGGGGCGGTCTCGCGATCGCCATCATCGGTTTCATTCTGGGACGCACGGCGCACACGCTTCGCGAATACAGGAATCGGTCAGACACTGATGTGGATCGGGCTGGCAATGATCGTCGTTGGCATTATTGTGAGGATGTTCATCTCACAGCCAAGGCCCTAAAAACCAACGTGGAGCCGGCCGCCTGTCAATTTCGGGATTTCCTGATTTCGTGATTTCGCGATTTGCAAATCACGAAATCGC
>DATEMI010000025.1:0-11712 GCA_035275665.1 Terriglobales bacterium
GAAGGGAAGTAGTCGAGGATACGGTTGGCGTCGCCGTGCTCTTTGTCGAACGGCACGGCGTGCGCGACGCAGAGATCGTCGCCGCAGCCAATATCCAGAACTTTGCCCGCCATGATCGTCCGGTAGAAGTCCTCGGGACGGGCTTTGTGAGTCTTTTGCGCCTCTTTCATGGACGGCTGCTCGCCATCCCTGTTGCGGCTGGGCCGACCTGAATCATGTACCCCACTTTACCTTTGGCAGGGCGCGAGATTCAATGGTTCAATGTCGGAGGCCCCGAGATCAGAGTGGAACCTGCGGACCCCACTTGCCGCGCGTGAAGTCGAAAGCTCCCCGGATCATATACCGGATCTTGGATAGCTTCTGCCTCTCAATTAGGAGGATGGCGAGGAGTTCCGCAAGAGTTGCGCGCACGTCGAAGCGGATCCAGTTCCAGTCATGAGCATAGCGGAAGAGCAGGAAGAGGCGATTCCGTGTTTTGTAGTAACGTCGCGCCGGGCTGTGATTGGTAGCCACGAGCCGTTTTCCGAAAACGCGTCGAAAGCTGATGTTCCCGAGGGAGTGCAGCAGCACAGCCCGTTCTGAACGCATAATGTGCATGCCCATCGATCGGATTCTGAGGCAGTATTCGATGTCGACCTGATCGATGAACAGCCTCTCATCGAAAGGGCCAGCCTTCAGAAAGGTGGAGCGGTGAAGCATGCTGCCTGACGTCATTGCTGTCAGTGGTTCGCCCCCGGCCAGGGTGGGGACTCCCAGTTCCATCTTCAGCTGCCGGTCGAAATATGTGGGAGAGATGAGTGCAGGAGCTGACGCGGCATCGGCTGTGCCAAGCAAAGCAAGTATAAAGCCGTCAGTGACCGTGCTGTCCTGGTCGAAGGTAACGATCCACTCGTAGTGCCTGTCGATTGCGAAGCGAAAACCGATGTTCAGAGCGGCAGCGATGCCGAGGTTACGGCCATTGCGAATAACGCTGCAGGAGCTTTGTTCCTCGATTTCGCTGATTCTGGCGGCGGCTGCGCCCACAGATGCGTTGTCCACCAGCACCACATGGCCCACCTGCGGGCTGAGCAGCTGCACGTTGCTGATCAGGTCCTCGCCTGGGTTGTAGGTGATGACGACCGCGCACACTGAAGACGGCACAAGTGGCTTCACAATGCGCTCCGGGAAATGCGGGCCTGCAACACCACGGTCTCGCACCTATTGTATGCGTATGGACGGTAGGTGAACTGCATTTAGCGGAGAGCCGGTTGCGAGCAATAAGGACTGGATTGCCGCACGGACTTCAGAGGGAGTCACCTGAGCAATGCAGTGCTCCACATCGGCTACACACCACGTGGTGCAGGGGGCGATCTGCCGCTCGGGCTGCAGTACGGTGACGAAGGGGCCGCAGGGGTGGGAGCGTGCCGGCGAGGCGTGATGCCGCAGGTCACCGGAGCGGCTGAAAGCCGTGACTTCCACCGTCGGTACGGCGAGAGCTCCGGCGACATGTCCCGGGCCTGAATCATTCCCGATGAAGAATTTGGCGCGTGAACACAGCGCAACGAGTTCGGCGAATGGCAGGCCGGTAAAGATCGGGGCCGGGCCGTTCAGGATACCGGTGATCGATTCACACAATGCTCGCTCCGACGAGGACCCTACCAGCACAGGTGTGATCTGCTTGTCCAGCATCTCCGTCTGGGCGATTTCGGCAAACGCGGCCGGGCTCCATCGTCTTCTCGGAAACGACGCGCCCGGAGCAACGATGGCATAAGGGTCACCCAGTTCCGGATGGCGGGAAAGAAAACCCCGTGCTTCCTGGGATCCGGCAATGGCCTGCAGACTTGCGACGGGCTTACGGACATCCACCTGCCGGCTGAGGATCCCTGCCCGCATGAGGACCTCCGCTGCTCTTTCTACTTCGTGCACCCCGTTCGGGGTATCCACTACAACAGTGAATAAGCTGCTACCCGCGTGATCGTGCTCTGAAATTTCCGGCTCCAGTTCCGGTGCGTAGCCTGCACGGATCTTTCCTCCGAGCATCCAGGCAAGATAAGCCGAACGGAACGGTTCCACTCCGCCACGCGGAACGACGCAGACGTCGAATCGAAGATGCCTGTAGTTCCTGTGCCACTGATGCCATAAGTTCACAATCGGAGCTGCTGAAGTGATTTTCCAGCGCGGCTGCAGGTTGATGAGGTAGAAATGATCAACCGCGGGATGCATTGAAAGGATCTGTCCCATGCCGGCGGTGAACAGCGAGATCTCGGCATCGGGCCGTTCACCGCGGACGGCATCGATGAGGGGAAACAGCATCACCGAATCGCCCAGATGCGGTATCAGGCTGACGATCGCGAGCCGCAGTCGGGCCCCGGGAGCAGCGCCAGGGGAATGAGGTCCATAGAGGCGAAACCAACGACCTCGCGTGGCTTCCCGGATGAGCCCGCCGATCCCCGACTTAACAGATTGCAGCATCGGCAGCCCTCAGGTAGCGTCCGCGGAGAATATTGCGGACTTCCCAAGTCTGAGGAGCGATCACGAACACAATGTAGGAGGTCAGGGTGCCGATAATGGCGCCAAGCGACCCAATGCGCTGCACGAGATAGATTGAGAGAGCAAGATTGATGATCACGGACACGACTCCTATCACCGCCTGCAACTGGAGGCGCTGGGTAGCAGCCAGCAGGCAGGCCTGGTTGGTGGTCAGCGAGTACACCACGGCCCACAGCGCCATGAACCAGAGCAGCGTTTGCGTCGGGACGGCTGCCTGGCTTGCCCAAATACGGATGATCCACTGGCCTAGCAGTGCCAGGATCAGAGCAGCCGCGGTCACTCCGGCCATGGTAAGCCGCCAAAACCGGCGGTAGGTGGAGCGAACCCAGGCCAGTTCCCTGCGGTGATATGCGTCGGAAAGGGCAGGCCAGAGGGCCGGAATCAGCAACCCATGAAACATGGAGGCATAGCCCAGCATGCGCCAGGTAACGCTGTAGGGCGTGACCTCGCCGGGACCGCAATAATGCGCGATGACGAGGTTGTCGGAATTGAAAACAACCAGCCCGGAGATCTGAAGCACAAAAAACATCAGGCCTTCGCCGAAGAGATCCGATGCCAGAGACCACCGGACGGTGCTGATACGCGGCCGGATCCACGGCCGGCTCCTGAACGAAAGCCATCCGTTCAGCAGCAGGGTGCCCGTGAGCATGGCGGATGAAAAGCAGATCATCAAGCCAACGATGGACAGGTGCGCGGCGACTCCTCCTACGATCGCGATCAGGCCGAGAACACTGTTGATCATCGCGAAGTAATTTGCGACATGGACCTCCTGAAATCCTGCGAGGACTCTGTTCGCAAGCGAGAGAGGCAGGTTCAGGAGCAAGAAAGCAACCGACGCCATGGCGCATCGCGAGGCCTGCAGGGCGATGACGCGATCAGAAAGTCCGAAGAGACTTTGCCAGTGAACCCAGGGCCAGACGATGAATGCAATGATTGCCAGCAGCGTTGAGATCAGGACCGTGATCCAGAACGCGGTGGAGTAATAGCCTCTCGCCGCGGCGGTATCGTTGTTGGCTGCAGCTTTGGCGATGAAGTTGATCAGAGTGCTGGAGATTCCGATATCGAGGACCGCAAACATCACTACCGAGGTGCTGATGGTGATCCAGATACCGTATTCCGCCCGGCCGAGATACCGGACCAGGAGAGGCAATGTCACCATGCTGACCACGAGGGCAAGGCCCTTGCTCAGCAATCCGGACGCCCCTCCGTGCAGTATCGCACGCATTCGCGGCCGGGACTCCAGCCGCTCCCAAATGCGTCGCAGCGTCAGCATGTGAGGGGTTCTTTTCGGGGAATGGACAGAAAAGGAATCACCGTGTTTAAAGGCCGCGAGCTGCGGAAACGAACCCCGGACAATCGTGTTCCTGATCGATCTGAATCGGATACGCAGACGTAGAATAACACGTGGAAGAATACGAAAAGATTGTGGCACGGAACATGCAGCAAGGCCACCCGATTTCCGTTGCCATGTGCACCTTCAATGGTGAGCGCTTTTTGCGCGAGCAGCTGAACAGCATTGCGGCGCAGACGATCACCCCGCACGAAATTGTAATCTGCGACGACGGATCTACCGATCGTACGGTGGCGATCGTTTCGGAGTTCTCCCGTGCGGTCCGTTTCGACGTGAAGCTCGTCCACAACCAGGTAAATCTGGGGCCGGCTCGAAATTTCGAGCAGGCGATCGGGCTTTGCAGCGGGGAGCTGATCGCACTTGCTGATCAGGATGACGTGTGGTACCCCAACAAGCTGGAGCGGCTCGCGGCGCAGCTGATAATTGATCCGCAGCTGGGCGGTGTTTTTTGCGATGCCGACCTGATTGACGAGCACTCCATCCGCAGAGGTGAGCGGCTATGGCAGGTCTTCGGTTTTGGACAACGAGAGCAGCAGATCGTCGAGCGAGGCGAGGGTACGCGTCTACTCTGCGTGCGGGAGGTCGTGACCGGAGCCTCGATGATGTTGAGGGCATCGCTGCGGCCTGTCCTTCTGCCGATAGGGGATGGGTGGATGCACGATGCATGGATGGCCTGGATGCTGGTGCTGTACTCGCGGCTGGGGTTCGTACCCGAATGTCTGATGGGATATCGGGTCCACTCCAGGCAGCAGGCGGGCATACCTCCTCGAACCGTGCGGCAGCGTCTGGCGAACCTTCGCCGGAATCATGCGGATCTGTGCAGTGAGAAAGCTCGCCGTTTTGAGGTCCTGGCCAGATGTACAGAGGGCACCGACATGAGTACCGAGACGCTGGAGGACATCCGGCATGTAATTGATCTTTGCCGCTTACGCGCCAATCTCCCTGAGGGAAGGCTGCAGCGCATCCGAAGAGTACTTTCGAGGATTCCGTGGTATCTGCGCTATACGAATGGCTTGCGCATCGCAGCGCGCGATGTGATCCTGAAAGCAAAAGCAGGTGGGGACGAAACGCAGATCCGCCGCCAGATATAAGACTTTGCCGGCATTGTGCATGCAATCCTGGGCGGTGCCGCAAACTTCAAAACTGCGTCGTAAATATTCCGCATTGCCGAGCAACACATTCCCGGTGGCCTTAAACAGGGTATTTCTTCCTGTTAGTCTGAATATCGGACTTCGTTTCGGCCTGTTTTCGCAGATATTTTTCCTGGCTAGCTTCCCAGAGGCGTGCATAGCGCATACAAACCTCACACTTGTTCCAATGCTTCCCTGGCATGGCTGGTCCTTCCAGAGGTACGGAAGCCGGTTTGGTTTTGTCATCGAGAACTCGACCAGTTGGAGGTGATCTCGGGGATGACGCGATGAGCCGGCCTCCAATGATTGCGATTATCGTGGTCACCTGGAACGGTTGGACGGAGACCATCGAATGCCTGGAGTCGCTGCTGCGGCTGAATTACTCGCGGTTTCGAGTCTTTGTGTGCGATAACGGATCGAACGACCTGGAATACATTGGCCGCTGGGCAAACGGAGACTTGCCTGCGGGGTGCAATAATCCGCGATTACAGCACCTGACAATTCCGCCAGTGGCAAAACCGGTTCCGCACCTTAGTCTGGCTGCTGGGGAAACAATCGACCTAAGCCAGCGGGTCGAACGGCTCCTGCTGGTGCAAACAGGCGCGAATCTTTACTACGCCGGAGGAAACAATGTCGGATTGCGGCTCGCATTGTCAGAGCCGGAGATGGAATTTGCGTGGCTGCTGAACAACGATACGGTCGTTGATGCGAATGCACTGACGCACCTGGTGCGGAGGATGGAGCAGAAGCCGGAAGCGGGCATCTGCGGATCAACACTGCTCTATTACGACGCACCCGAAGTGGTGCAGGCCATGGGAGGGTCGACATACAACGCATGGCTGGCGCGGATCGGTCAGATCGGGACGGGAAGCAGCCGCCGGGATTTGCTGCCGCCGGAGAAGGTCGAATCGCAGATGCGGTACGTTGCGGGAGCATCGATGTTCCTGCGCCGCGAATTACTCGAAAAAGTGGGTCTACTGGACGAGAGGTATCGGGTTTACTTCGAGGAGATCGACCTGGCAACCCGGGTCCGGAACAAATACCCGCTGGCGTACGCGCCCGAAAGCATTGTCTTTCACAAGGAAGGGGCGGCACTCGGGACATCAACTCTTCGGTCACGGCGCCCCAGCGCGCGTGCTCAGCAGTATTCGTGCCGAAATCGGATCCTATTCACCAGGATCCACTTTCCCGCGAGGCTTGCGCCGGTCCTGCTCGCGACACTGGCGAGCGTGTTCGCGCGGTTACTGACGGGGCGCATGGAAGAATTCCGAGCGTCGCTGCGCGGGCTTAAATCGGGTTTGATGACGCGGCTAACCGGACAAACTGCCGCTTCCGATTGATCGCTGACGGTTTAGGAATGCGCGGCGCCAGCACGCGAAAAGTTGGAACGAGCCACCGGCGGAAAAATGTGATTCTTCACTGGCACTGCATTTGGATCGACAGCGCTTCCGATATTGACCATGAGCGCCATCCATAGCCAGGTGAGCGACAGGTAGCCGATGTCGCCGCCGAAACCGCCTGCCGCTATTAACATAAAGAGTGTTCCCCATCTCAGCTCCTGCGGAGCGTCGGCCCATCTCCAGACCACGAGCAAAGGGAAAAGTGCCAGCAGCAGGCCGACGACGCCTGCCTGCTCCCAGTAACTGACAAGCATGTTATCAATAAAGTCACCCACCACATTCGACGCATTGGGCAGGGCCGCGGATCGGAGGTAATTGTCGGTTCGCTGCTGGGCTGAATTCCAGCCAAATCCGATAAACGGGGAATCGAGAGTGGTATAAATGCCTGCCACGATTCCGCCGGAACGTTCCTGTGCGGAAAGATCCGCATTTGTCGAACGTGAAGCGACGAAGGCCCAGAATGGCGTCACAAACACGATCGTCACGATCGCGATCAGAGGCTGCGGTTTGTGCCGCGCAAGCCAGGGGCGCAGCTTGCGAAAGCGCCAGAGATGATAGCCGATGAGAAGGGCAAGCAGGGTAATCCAGACGGTGCGTGACACACTGGTGAGGCTAAAGACGAAGATGGTCAGCCACCCGATGATGCGCGAGAATCTTCCAATCGGCAACCAGATGTTAAGCAGGACGGCCACTGCAACCGGGATTGCCGCCTGCGAGGGCTCGGCAAAAATGGAGCTGGAACGCACCATCGCGATCCATCCTGCAGTATCGTAGTCGTAAAAGCTATACGACTTGTTATTGCGTAACCAGTCGAGAAAGAGCGGAAGGCCGAAAAACTTCGCAGGTAGCTGATAAATGCCATACAGAAAACATCCGATGAGCAGACGCCGGAGCCACACGAGAGTGCGGAATGCAAGGCGGCCACGCACATAGCGGACGCCAATCGCAAAGTAGACGAGGAACATGAGCCGCGAAATCAGGTGGATAATCTGCGACGAGAAATCGAGGGAAAACCAAATTGTCTGAACGAAGGTAACGACGAGCAGGGCGACCGCGAGAAAGGCAGTGGAGAGGTACAGTGCGGCCTCCGGCCAGCGCACTTTTGCGGCCAGGAAAATGGAGTGCGGGTTGACTGCGCTGAAAAGCGGGATCAGCAACGCCAGGTAGAAGACGGGAACTCCGGAAGTTGATGTATTGACGAGGCTGGTAGCGACGAGGACGCCCGTGAGCGAAACCAGGAATCCTCCAAGCGAGATCACCCAAGGATCGCGCCGAGCAGCCGGAATCGGCCATAGGATTTCGAGAGAAGCAGTATCAGACACGCCGCAGGCTCTTTGGGTTGATTAGCACATTCGAGTACACGTTCCAGGTTTTCTGAACGGTTTCAGCCCAACGTGAAAAGTGCGGCTCGCGCCCTCTCCGGTTCGCGCACCGCCAATGTTTATCATTATCCGCCAGCGAGCGGAGAAGAGCCGATTGAGACGACCCGAGCCGCGATCGGCGATTGCTGCATCATCTGCCGCAGCCCGGCGTAATAGAACCCGAGCGCGGGGCAATGGCGGAAAACAACAACATACCCGAATATGCCCATTGTCTGCTCTTGCATCTGCTTCGTCAATCCGTAGAATTGGAGTTTGGTGAAGGGCAACTTCGCGGCCGACCGGTGCAGATCAACAGGGGTTGTCGTCGAATGACGCAAAATCGATCTGCCCCGGATACCTGCCTGGTGCTTTCTCTGCGCCATCTGGGCGACGCGGTTATCGTCTCGGGATTCGTGAATTCTCTTCGCGCCTGGAAACCGGAAATGCAACTCGACATTCTGGGACACCCAGGCCTGGAGACTGTCACGCGTCTCTTCTGCAGCTTTCACAAATACATCGCGGTTGAAATTCCCGTGTTCGGCCATCATCAGCGAACTCTCGCTTCAATGAAGGATGCCGTGCAGAAGCTAAGGCAGGTTCGGCGACAGAAATACACATATTGCTTCAATCTCCTCGGCGACAGCAGGGAAAACTTGATCGCCCGCATTACAGCGGCCCAAACAGCGATCGCTCCGCGTTGGACCGCCGGGCATCCGTTCAGCCGCCACGTCCGCACGACTGGGGCGTGGTGGCTCGTGAACAGAAGCATCGAAATTCCCGCCACTACTCCGAGCTACTATGCTTCGATCGCCTACTTTTCAGAGCAACTCGGGTTATCCCCCCTGTTCTGGCCCCTGCCAACCAAGTCTTCCATCCCTCGTCGCGATCGGCCCCTGATCGGACTTCATCCTGGCGCCTCCCGCCTCTCGAAACAATGGACTTGTGAGAAGTGGAAAGAGCTTTTTCGCGTTCTCAATCAAAAGAACTTCCAATTGGTTCTTTTCGGTTCTCCTTCTGAGGCCAGCACACTGGTGAATGAGTTTGGACGGGAGATCGAAGAGAACTCCATCGAAGTAGTCGCTTCAGGCATGGATGTCTTCCTCGATCGGATGAGCTCTGTGGACGTTCTGGTGGGGATGGACAGCTTTTCGGTCCATGCGGCCCACGCACTGGGACTTCGTTCGATCGTCCTTTATGGCCCATTTGATCCTGTGGTAATGACGCCGCCCGGGAGCATTGCGTTATCCGCAGGCGTGCGCTGTAATTGGTTCCCTTGCTATAGTAAAAACTCGTGCCGGAATCTCAACGACTCATTTGTTTGCATTCGGGGCATCGAGGTTGCTGATGTGATCAGATCAGTAGAGGCGCTCCTGGGGAAGAGATTCACTTTTGCTTAGCTGGACTGAATGGAACAACGCACTCGATACGTCCCGCTGCCTAAAAACACCACTGCAGCATTTGCAATCACCACAGAATGTGCCTCGTATTCAAGAAGTAACGGCATCCGTTGTTACGTATAAGGCCGCATCCTGACGAACTCTGTGCTTTACTTCGATCGCTGCTCGGCCGGCTGATTCCGTCGAGTATCGCGGTGGTCGACAACTCACCCAATGAGCGGTTACGAGCAGCCAGGATGTGAGGACCGAGGCAATGAACGGTGAACGCTCAGAAACCGGCCGGCCGCGCGCAATCGTACTGGCTCCTACTTTCAGCACGGAAATGAATGCCAATCGTGCGATGTCGGCTGCATACGTGCTGGCCAGATTCGCGGACGTGGAAGTGGTGACGTGCGATTTCGACCACTGGACGAAACAAAGGCGGGAAAACAAGCAGGTCCGCCCGATCAGCAGAATTACTTATCTCAGGACCATGCGGTATCGCAGCAACGTTGGCATAAGCCGATTGCTCTCTCACCTGCTGTTCTCGCTGAGCGCCAGCTGGTATTTTGTGCGCAGGAGAAGGCGGTTCGACATCGTTTACGTCACACTGCCGTTCAACACGCTGGCATGGGGCGTATTCCGCAGTGCGCGGAATCAGCTGAAAATTGCCGATGTGACGGACATCTGGCCGGATGTCCTTCCGTTCAGGCGGGAGCACAGGGTGGCGTTATGGCCACTGTTCGCCCTTTGGCGCCGATTTTTTACGGGCGCGGTGAAACGGGCGGACGTGATGATGGCGGTTTCGGATACGTTCTACGAGGAAACTCTGAAATATGCGCGCCCGGGTTGCAGATCGAGACGTTTTTATCTGGGAGAGGTGGGGCTTCTGCGGGATATGCCGAAAGCGGAGACCCTGACGATCGCGTACAGCGGAAATATCGGAAGACTGTACGATTTTGAGACGTTGCTGGAGGTTCTGACTGACCTCGGCGCTGGGTCAATCGAACTGCTCATCGTGGGAGACGGAGATCGCCGCGACTGGCTGCTTACGGAACTGAAGCAGAGGGGTATACCGCACCAGTACTTTGGTTCGGTTTATGATCCGGCGAAGCTGGGCGCGATCTTGTGCCGCGCCCACCTTGGCTTCAACGGATTCGTGAACACGAGTGCCGCGTTCTCGACCAAGGCCAGCACCTATTTCGCTGCCGGGCTGCCGATACTGAACTCGATGGGCGGAGATCTGCAGTGGCTGGTCGAGAAGCGCCGCCTCGGCTTCAACTATGAAGGCGGAAATCCGCAGAGCCTTCGATCCCATCTGTCGGAACTCGATATGGCGACCGTGAAAGAGATGTCGGAGAACTGCGTTCGATTCTTTTACGCAGAACTGGAGCGTGAGCGAGTACGCGGGGAAATGCTGCAGTTCCTCCGCGAGTGCTTCGAGACGAGAGGGGAAGCGGTGCGCGTTTCCGATGGCCGGGAGTGGCAGCTGCCGGATTCGTGATCATTCGTCTGTTTTCGGATGGAATGCGCAGGGAGGGGCTGTTCCGGAGCACTGGTATGGCTTGATTACTCCCGTTTTCCACATCGGCTGCGGCGGCCTACTTCATGGGAACGGCTCAAAGGTCCGGGTAGTATACTGCCCTCAACCAATCTGATCAGCATTGGAGGGGACGCGGATTCATGCCGCTCGAAGTAGTCAGTTCGCATGTTGGTGGAGACGTCATCGTGCTGGCCCCAAAGGTTTTGGGCGATGAGCGCGGTTTTTTCATGGAGACCTATCGAGCGGATAATTTTCGCGATTTCGGGCTCCCCACAGAGTGGGTGCAGGACAACCACTCCCGATCGGCGAAGGGCGTTCTGCGCGGGCTGCACTTCCAGTGGGATCCACCGATGAGCAAGTTGATGCGTGTGACCAGCGGCGTGGCGTTCCTGGTAGCGGTGGACATTCGCAAGGGCTCGCCGACTCTGGGCAAGTGGTTTGGCGCCGAAGTTTCGGCGGATAACAAGAAGCAGGTTTATGCGCCGTATGGATTTGCCCGGGGCTTTTGTGCGCTGACGGACGGCTGCGAAGTTCAGTACAAATGCACCGGCCTTTACAATGCGGGCGGCGAATCGGGAATTTCTTACAGCGATCCGGAAATCGGAATTGAATGGCCGCTCAGCGATGTTCAGGTTTCCAGCAAAGATGCCAACGCGCAGTCATTGAAGCAGTGGCTGGCTTCGCCTCTTTCCGACAACATCCTGTATCAACCAGAATTTCGTCCTGCCACGAGGTGAAGCGATGCGCATTCTGATTGCCGGCGGCGCCGGTTATGTGGGTTCAGCTCTGATTCCGAAACTTCTGGACCGCGGTTATAAGGTCGATGTCGTTGACCTGTTCTGGTTTGGGAATACCCTGCCGAGCGAGGTTGGCATCGTCCACAAAGATATTTTCGACCTGCAGTTTTCGGATCTGTCGGGCTTCGACCACGTGATCTTTCTCGCCGGCCTTTCGAATGATCCCATGGCGGACTTCTCTCCCGCCAAGAACTTCATCTTCAATGCATCGGCGCCGGCCTATCT
>DATEMI010000026.1:0-8024 GCA_035275665.1 Terriglobales bacterium
AGCGTCGGCGGATCGCCAGGACGCAGCTTGCGGTAGATCTCGATGAGAGCTTCCTGCGGAGTCTTGAAAGAATCGCGGCGGAGCGTGTTCGAAATCACGTTACCTACGTCGTCGCGCTCGGGGAAGAAGAGATGCAGCTCGGTGATGCCGGCATCGATCATCTTCGAGAGCTTGTCGGCGGTAAGTTCCGTATTGGCTTCGAGCAGAATCTCGCCGCTGTTCACGTCGACTACGTCGGCGGCAACGAAGGCGCCTTCGAGGTCGGTGTTGTCGATTTCGATTTCGGTGATCTTCGCTTTCTGAATTTCCTTCAGAACCGCAGGCGAAATCTTGCGGCCCGAGTGCGCGATCTCTTCTCCGCTTTTCGTCTTGATGCTGTGCGCCAGCTTCAGGCCGAGCAGATTGGTTGGACGCTCGATGTTCGGCTCAAGTGTCCAGTGGAGCTTCTTGTCCTTAATCGCGATCTTGTCGACCGTATAGAACGTGCGAAGAATGTCCTCGTCGGAGCGCAGACCGAGAGCGCGCAGGAAGATCGTGCCTAGGAATTTGCGCTTGCGATCGATGCGGACGTACAGCGTGTTCTTCTGGTCGTATTCGAATTCGACCCACGAGCCGCGATACGGAATGATCTTGCCGAGGAAGTAGGTGCGGTTGTTGGCGGTTTCGAAGAAGACGCCTGGCGAGCGGTGCAACTGGCTGACAATCACGCGCTCGGTGCCGTTCACGATGAACGTCCCATTTTGGGTCATGAGCGGGATGTCGCCGAAGAAGACTTCCTGCTCCTTGATGTCGCGAATGCTCTTGGCGCCGGTCTCCGCGTCTTTGTCGAAGATGGTGAGGCGGATGGTGACCTTGAGCGGAGCCGAGTACGTCATGCCGCGCTCTTCGCACTCATTTACGTCGTACTTGAGCTGCAGGCCGACAGGGTCGCCGCACTTGTTGCAGAAGTCAGGAGTGTTGGCGTTGTAGGTTCCGCACTTTCCGCAGAGAACTTCGCCGGGGTGAAATGGATCGGTGATGACCGTGGCTCCGCAATTACGACAGGTGGTGCGCAGGTGGTGGAGACCTTTGAGGTGTCCGCACTTGCACTCCCAGTTGCCGATGGCGTAATCCACGAACTCGAGCTGCGAGACATTGCGGAAGTCCGTAATCGGGAACACGGACTGGAAGACAGACTGAAGGCCGCTGTCATCACGCTCGCTGGGCAGCTTATCCATCTGCAGGAAGCGATCGTAGGAGCGCTTCTGCACTTCGATCAGATTGGGAATCTGAATCGTTGCTGGAATTTTGCTGAAGTCAAGACGAGTGCGACGAGCACGGTGGTTATTGTTAGGCATTATGACTCCTGGAATCTGTTGCGGCTTCGCTGCAGCGCAGCTCGCCCTTGCCGCCGCATCGCGTTGTGCGCGACACGTCAGCTCGCCATTTGTTTTTCGTAATCAGTCGCCGGACGGAAGGGACGCATCCAACCTCGAACCCTGGGACGCATCAAAATTGTTTGCTCCTCAACCGAACCCGTCCGTAACTTCGGTTAAGAAAAAATCATTTTGAAATCGACGCGAGATGAGCTATATAGGAGCGGAGCAGCACACAGACACGAAGACGCCAACGCAAGAGCAAAGCTCTGCGCAGGCGCCATGACGAGCGCATACAGAATTTAATTTGTAAGTTTCCCGCGCCAGTTCTTAAGGCCTGTGTCGAAGTCCGCCGCCAGCGAACTCTATCCCAATGAGGACGAAGACAGCGGACCCTATGCCCGCGCTGCCCACGCCTCTGATCAAATCCGAATTCCGCCTCGAATCAAAACATTATAGCCTACGGAACCCACACCTTTGCAAGTGTGGAGATAAACGTGCTCTATCGAGGTCAATAAAGGGCGAAAGCCCGGCGAACCCTGGTCGAGCGAGCTTGGCCGGGGGTTGACCTTGTTGATATTGATGAGATTGGGAGCGGGTTGGTCGCAAGGTTCCTCATCGGTCATCTCGACTCGGTATTCCACGTGTCATAGCATTGAGCGGAATGTCTCTCCGTTCTTTATGGCTAAGCCTCGCCTGCCTCAGTTGCCTGGTGTTATCTGGCTGCGATGGAGGAACTGTACTTAGAGGTCATGTCCGCGACTCCGCGGGCACACCTATCGCTGCGGCTTCCATCAGTATGACTCCTGAAGGGGATTCTAGAAGTCTTGAGGTGCGGTCTGCTGAAGACGGATCGTACTCCATCAGTATGCTTCACGCACCAGGAGCCAAGGTTATGGTTAGAGTGGCTAAACAAGGCTATGTAGCTGTGCAACGAAAACTCCACTCGCATGGCGATGTGCTGCATGAGGACTTCACACTTGAGCATGTCAAACCGACGACATGATGCCCGCTGCCCCTGAATTCTGAAAAAACTGAGAGTCCAAAGAAAATGGCACGGCTCGCGCCGTGCCATTCTGAAACACGTAAGCACCACAACTTGTCGATCCAACAACTCGCGCCGAAATCGGCGCAGTCACTACTTGACCTCGACCGTTGCGCCGGCTTCGGTGAACTTCTTCTTGATGCTCTCGGCCTCTTCTTTGTTGACGCCTTCCTTCACCGTCTTGGGTGCGCCATCGACCAGGTCCTTCGCTTCCTTCAGGCCCAGGCTGGTGACTTCGCGAACAGCCTTAATGACGTTGATCTTGTTCGCGCCAACCGCGGTGAGGACGACCGCGAATTCGGTCTTCTCTTCCGCTGCTGCCGGAGCCGCTCCTGCCGCAGCTCCACCCCCGGCCATCACGACCGGGGCTGCCGCTGCCGCCGAAACGCCAAGACGCTCTTCGAGCTTCTTCACAAGAGCCGCCGCGTCGAGCAGCGACAAGTTAACAATCTGATCTTCTAATGCTTGAATGTCAGCCATTTCTAATCTCCTCGAATTCCTAAACTGTTCTCCGGATCGGGTGATCGGGCCATCGGGTGATCGGGTGAAGTAAAACCTTGCCCGTTACCGCGCGACTGAATCTCCTGATCTGTACTGCTTCTCTTCGGCTCACGCCGAGGAGTTGCCGATCCACTCAGGTTTCCGGCGTGCCCCAGACTAGGCACCCTGATGAAGCGGCGCACTTTTCTTGCCATCATCTCTAGGTCGTCACTCGACCGTGATCGCTCACCCATCCCGGCGCGCCGGGACTGTGCTGACTTTCAGATCACCCGATGGCCCGATCACCCGATTCCCAAATCGGGTTACTCGGCGAATTTCTTCTCTTTCACTCCCTGGTTCACAACTACAGCCAGGTTGCGTCCTACGGCGTTCACTGCTACTGCGAGTCTCTGCGCCGGAGCCTGCATGAGGAAGAGGAGCTTTGAGTAAAGCTCTTCCTTGCTCGGCATTTTGGCCAAGGCCTTGATGTCGTTAATCGAGATGACTTTTCCTTCAACAACGCCGGCCTTGAAGGTGAACTCCGGGTTGTCGGAGACGTACTTCGTCAGCGCCTTTGCCAACGCGACGGGATCGCCGCTGGTGTAAGCGATCGAACTCACGCCTTTTAGCTTCTTGAGCGCTTCTTCTGCGGCGGTGCCCTCGGCGGCGCGGCGGGCGAGCGTGTTCTTCACTACGCGATATTTGCCGCCGGCGTTGCGGACGGTTTTGCGCAGCTCAAAATCCTGCGCCACTGTCAGCTTGCCGAAGGTGCCTACGATCATGCTGTTGACCTGCTTCAGGTCAGCAGCGAGCTTTTCAATCTGCTCGGTTTTCTTTGCTCTCGTAACGGCCATTGGTTCAGATTCCTTGCAACCCGACCAGTCTCTCGGATCGGATGATTTTGTGATCGGGTGATTGGGTGATTTAAGAATCGCGCAATCGCGAAATCACCAAATCACGAAATTCCTTCACGCTTTCGACGCCGCCTCAATCTGCGAGGTGTCAATGCTGATTCCCGGACCCATGGTCGAGGACAGCGTCGCGCCCTTGATGTATTTGCCCTTGGCTGCCGCGGGCTTCGCGCGCACCACGCTCGAGATCACTGTCGTCGCGTTTTCGACGAGCTTGTTTGGATCAAAGCTGATCTTGCCTACGGGCACGTGGACGAGCGCGGTCTTATCGGTGCGGAACTCGACTTTACCGGCCTTGATCTCCTTCACCGCCGCCGCGACATCGAAGGTCACTGTTCCCGTTTTGGGATTCGGCATCAAGCCGCGTGGACCGAGGACTTTGCCCAAGCGCCCGACGGACTTCATAGTGTCAGGCGTGGCGATCACGGCGTCGTAGTCGACCCAGTTTTCTTTCTGGATCTTTTCGACCATCTCTTCGCCGCCGACGATGTCGGCTCCGGCAGCTTCGGCTTCCCGCTGCTTGTCGCCAGTGGCGATCACGAGAACCTTCTTCGACTTGCCGAGCCCGTGAGGGAGAACGACGGTGCCACGCACCATCTGGTCAGCGTGCTTGGGATCGACGCCCAGACGAAGAGTGACTTCGACGGTCTCGTCAAACTTGGCGAACTTAACTTTTTTGAGGAGTGGCACCGCTTCGTCGAGCTTGTAAGGACGCTGCTCGACGGCCGCACGGGCCTTAGTGATGTTCTTTCCTGCTTTTCTCATTTTCCCTGTCTCCCACCGCACATGCGTTGCTGCTGCATGGCCGTAGTGAATGCGACGGTTTCAGGTTTCGAGTTTCAGGTTTCGGCTAAGCCAGTTGCCGACTTTAAACTCGAGAACTGCCTTTGCCGAAACTCGAAACCGGAAACTTGAAACGCCTTTGCTTCCTTATGCTACCACTTCTATGCCCATGGAACGGGCGGTTCCCTTTACGCTCTTGATCGCTGCATCGAGCGAGGCCGCGTTCAGATCGGGCATCTTCTGCTTGGCGATGTCGGAGACCTGCTTTTCAGTCACCTTGCCGACCTTGTCTTTGTTCGGAGTCCCAGAGCCCTTAGCGACGGCGGCTGCGCGTTTGAGCAGCACCGAAGCAGGGGGCGTCTTTGTCACGAAGGTGAATGAGCGGTCGGTGTAGACCGTGATCACCACCGGAATAATAAGACCTTCCTGATCCTTGCCGGCTGTCTTGGCGTTGAACTGCTTGCAGAACTCCATGATGTTGATCTGGGCCTGACCGAGCGCCGGACCGACCGGCGGCGCCGGCGTCGCTTTGCCTGCCGCGATCTGGAGCTTTACTTGAGTTTGTACTTTCTTCGGAGGTGCCATGCTTTAGATTCTCGTCGTTCCTAAATTCTGGTACTGCGATCTTTTGGGGCTTCGAAGCTTGCTTCGCCGATCGGGTCATCTGGTGATCGGGTCATCGGGAGAAGTAAAACCTGGTCTGCGTGCCTGCTGGGTTTTACTTCACCCGATGACCCGATAGCCCGATCACCCGATTCTTACGCCACTTTCTCTACCTGTCCAAATTCCAGTTCCACCGGCGTAGCGCGGCCGAAGATGGTGACCATTACCTTCAGCGTCTCGCGATCTTCATTTACTTCGTCGATCTTTCCGGTGAAGTTTGCGAAGGGTCCGTCGGTAATTCGGACTGACTCGTCTTTCTCGAACTTTATTTTGAGTCGCGGCTTATCCTTACCGACTGCCACGCGATAAACGATCTGATTGACTTCGTCTTCGGAGAGCGGCGTGGGATCGTTGGCTGTGCCGACGAATCCTGTGACCTTCGGCGTGGATTTCACCACGTGCCATACGTGATCGCCTTCTCCGCCAGTGCGGAAGCCGGTGAGGTCCATTTCCACCAGCACGTAGCCAGGGAAGAACATGCGGTCGCTAGTGTACTTCTTGCCGCTGCGAACTTCGGTGACCGCTTCGGTCGGAATCAGCACGCGTCCGATTTTTTCCTGCAGCCCGAACGCCTGAATGCGCGACTCGAGCGACTCTTTCACCTTGCGCTCAAAGCCGGAGTAGGCGTGGATGATGTACCACTTCATGTTCGGATTGCGCGGCTGCTCGCCCGCGCCAGCCACCGCGTCCGGCGGCATGGTCGGAGAAGCACCAGCAGTCGCCGCTGCTTCGTTTTTGGTTTCTTCTGTCATCAAAATGTTTTCCAACCGGAAACGCCCGGCCGGCACCTCAATTCCTAACTGTTGAAGACCTTCAGCAGGTGACTCAGCCCGAACTGAATCACGGTGTCCACCACCCAGAAGAATGCCGCGAAGACAAATACGGTGAAGATGACCACCGCTGTCGTCGCCTGCACTTCCTTGCGGCCGGGATAGTTGACCTTCTTCATCTCGGCGCGAACTTCGTCGAGAAAGTCCTTGGTGCGGTCTGGCCACGCCTTTAGTCGATCGCCAATATTGTCGCCATCAGCCACTGTCGTAGCCTTCACTCGTTTTGTCTCTACACTTCCCACTTGAAGCCTGCTTCCATCATTCAGTTTCGGGTTTCAGGTTTCAAGTTTCGAGTTGAAACCTGAAACCCGAAACTTGGAACTTCGTTCATTTTGCCGTCGATTACCGCCGGCAACATTCTGGCAGGGGCGGAGGGATTCGAACCCCCAAGTCCGGTTTTGGAGACCGGCAGTTTAACCGTTGAGCTTACGCCCCTAAAACCGGCGGTCAGCAATCAGCAGTCGGCAATCGGCTAAACCATTGTGTCACATCGATGTGGCTGATTGCTGAAAGCTGAATGCTGATTGCTTATTTTGTTTCCTTGTGCGACGTGTGCTTACGGCAGAAACGGCAAAACTTGTTTAGCTCGATGCGACCCGTGGTCGTCTTTTTGTTCTTGGTCTTCGAGTAATTCCGATTCTTGCACTCGCTGCACTGCAATGTAATGATTTCGCGCATAATCCTTTATTTCACCATCTCCAACTCTTGCTGAGTTGGGATTAATTCTCCGTTCTCAAAGTCTCTTGCTGAGAACACCAGCGTAAACAGCGTCTTAAGACGCCGTGGGTCTTCGATCTTCTCACTGCTCTCGAAGACCAGTTTCCGCACTTGCTCGCCCTGACCAACTTTCACTGCAAACAGTGCGATATCTTCCCCGTCTTTCTTGTGCGACTCCCAACCAACGAACCTTGCCAGGTATTCGTCAGTCCCGCGAGCCACCTTCATGTCGTACAGGCTCGCCTGCAGCTTCGACAAATCGAAGCCAGAGAAGTTCTGGTCTTTGTGAAGCTGAGCCATTCGACTGCGGTCTCAAGTTTCGAGTTTCAGGTTTCGGCTAAGCCTGCTGCTCACTTTATCGTTGGAGCATCGACCGTTAGAAACTGTTTCGGACTCGGTTGGCCGAAACTTGAAACCTGGAACTCGAAACGCTTTTCCTTCCTACGCCAATATCTCCGAAATCGTTCCTGCACCCACGGTTCTGCCGCCCTCGCGGATCGCGAACCTGAGTCCCTTCTCCATAGCGACCGGCGTGATCAACTCGATCACCAGAGCTACGTTGTCTCCAGGCATCACCATCTCGGTGCCAGCAGGAAGTTCTGCGACTCCGGTCACGTCGGTTGTTCTGAAGTAGAACTGTGGACGATAGCCTTTGAAGAACGGCGTGTGACGTCCACCTTCTTCCTTCGTCAGCACGTAGACTTCAGCTTTGAACTTGGTGTGCGGAGTGATCGATCCCGGCTTCGCCAGCACCATGCCGCGCTCCACGTCTTCCTTCGCCGTGCCGCGCAGCAGCAGTCCAGCATTGTCGCCGGCCAAACCTTCATCGAGCTGCTTCTTGAACATCTCGACGCCCGTGACAACCGTCTTACGTGTCTCGCGGAAGCCTACGATCTCAACTTCTTCGCCGACCTTCACCTTGCCGCGTTCGATACGGCCTGTGACGACGGTTCCGCGACCGGAGATCGAGAAGATGTCTTCGATCGGCATCAGGAACGGCTTGTCCACATCACGAGCAGGCAGCGGAACGTTCTTGTCGACGGCTTCCATCAGCTCGTCGATGGTCTTCTCCCACTTGGCTTCACCGTTCAGCGCACCCAGCGCCGAGAGCCGTACCACCGGCACGTCATCACCGGGGAACTTGTAGCTCTTGAGCAGTTCACGCACTTCGAGTTCGACCAGATCCAGCAACTCGGGATCGTCAACCGCATCGCACTTGTTCAACGCCACGACGATGTAG
>DATEMI010000027.1:0-5185 GCA_035275665.1 Terriglobales bacterium
GCTGACATCACCACCAAGTGCAGCAAAAGCCGAACACCAGAACGAAGAAAGAACTAAGCACAAAATTAAGGAACGGGGGGACAGCATGTGCATTCATGCCTCGAGGACACAACCAGTGTCTTTATTGGTTGAACTGGATAAACACAGAAAGGATGCCTAAGTTGCGCGCTTCTGAGCAGCTATCGAAAGGACATGACCGTAAGAAACGGCATGTGCAGCAGTCTTACAGCTGCACACGAAACGAGGACTCTTACGCCAACTCTAGATCGATCTGCTTTGCTTGCAGATCGAGTCTGCTGATGCGAAAACTCCGCACCTGACCTGGGACGACTTCACCTTTGCGTGTCGCGCCAGCAGTGCTGCCGGATTTCCAGCGAGCACTCAGCATCGAGGTTAGGGCCGATAAATCCAGGTTTCCTGAAGACGCTTGTTCCTGAGACTCTGCTTTTTGCGTGATCCTGTACGTCCCGCGGACACATTCTCCAAGCTCCACCTGGGCGGTGTCGCCGGAGACGCTCATCACGCGTCCACTCACAACCTCACCTTCCTTCCGCTCGGCAATGTACTCATCGAGGCTGCTGGGGACCATCTGCTTCACGCTAAATCGAAGTTGCCGTTTTTCTTTATCGACCGAGAGCACTTGCGCTTTGACGCGCTGTCCCGTTTTGAAGACGTCGCGTGGATGATTGATGCGCTTCTCTGCGCTGATCTCGCTGACATGAATCATGCCTTCGACTCCCTCCGCAATCTCGACGAAGGCGCCGAAGTTGGTGATTCGGGTCACCGTCCCCTCGACAACGGTGCCACCGGCGAACTTTCGTTCCACATCGTCCCAGGGGTCGCCGAGAGCCTGCTTCAGCCCAAGTGACATCCTGCGCTCCGCCGGATTTACTCCGAGCACAACGGCCTCAACCGTCTCGCCAGCTTTCAGCAGGTCGCTGGCTTTACGCACGCGCTTCACCCATGACATCTCGGAAACGTGAATCAAACCTTCAATTCCTGGTTCCACTTCGACGAACGCTCCGAAATCAAGAACCCGCGAGACCACGCCGCGTACACGGTCCCCCGCCTTGTATTTTCCGGCGTTCGCTTCCCACGGATGCGGTTGGATCTGACGAATGCTGAGCGCGATACGATGCTTGTCCGGTTCAATCTTGATGACCTTCGCTTCAATCTCCTGACCGGCAGCGAGTGCCTCTTCCGGTTTGTTGATGCGTCCCCAGGAAATTTCGCCGACATGAAGAAGGGCGTCCACTCCGCCGAGATCGACGAAAGCGCCGTAGTCAGTGAGACTGCGAACCGTCCCGCGCACCACATCGCCTTCTTTCAGTTCCGAATAGCGCCGCTCTTTTTGCGATCGATCTTCTTCTTCGGCGATCACGCGACGATCGACGACAACATCTTCGTCGGCGACATCGAGTTTCGTGATTCGGCAGCGAATCTCCTGCTCGACGAGCTTTTCCATCTCTGCCGCGTCGCGCGTGCCGGTGCGCGAAGCCGGCATGAAGGCGCGCACGCCAATATCGATACTCAGCCCGCCTTTCACCACTCCAGTAACGGTTCCTACGATCGTGGCCTTTTCTTCAAATGCCTTCTGCAGTGAATCCCAATCCGTTGGGCGTGCAATATTGAAACGGGAAAGCTGGTAGTAGCCCTCAGGATCGCGCCCTTTGATTGCGACCAAGAGCTTGTCGCCCGTTTTGGGAACCTGGCCTGCGGCTTGGAACTCGGCCAACGGGAGAATGCCTTCGGTCTTGAATCCTATGTCGACATAGACGGAGTCAGCCGAGACAGCAATCACCGTGCCTTCGATTTGACTGCCGGCTTCGCGAGGACGCGATTTGCCGCGTTCGTATTGCGAGAGTAGTCCGCTGAAGGATTCTGTGGCTTCGGAATTAGATGATTCGGGAGTATCTGGATTGACTGTCACTGCTGAGTCTCTCGTCGGAAGGAGTATTCATTAACGATAACATTCGGCGAGAGCGAATGAAGACTGGACCTGCGGCCGCCTTCGGCCGGGTTTTGGTTGAGCTAAATAGATGGATTCCGCAGATTGAACTCTTGGAAGAAAAAAATCAAACCCGCGCGAGGGCGCGCGTCGGTCCGTTGTCAAAGCTATTTCAATCCCAGGGCCTTCAACACACGATCATCCGGAATTGTGCTGCCGTCCGTTTTCGTTACTACGCCAAACCCGCCCCGGTAATCCCACATCGTCCATCCAATGTTGTTTTGCTCAACCGCGGTACGAACGTCTTTGATCCAGCGGGCGCGCGCTTCGGGATCGGAGTAGTTTCTGTACACGCCGAATTCATTACAGGTGAGCGGAACGTGATGGGCCTTCGCCCAGTCTCCGGCGAAGCGCATCTCGCCGGCAATACGATCACGATTCCAATGCCCGTAGGCCGCCTCTGTAAGTTCCCATTTCGGTAGCACGTCATTTTGCTCCGATATGGCTTTGCCGACCGTGTCAGGGGTGAGCGGGTACGGTACGTCACGCAGGTTGATCCAGAATGGAACACCCCAACTCGCACCCTGATGTGTGAAGATGTGCGGTTCGTAATAATGAAAGTTGTAGATCAGATTGTCATCATTGACTTGCGGCAGCAGGACCAGGTCGCCGATATCTGAATACTGCATTCCCGTGACGATAACGGTGTGCTTTGGCGCGTGGAGCCGAATCTCCTGCAGAGCCCGCTCCTCTATACCCGACCAGCGATAAGGATCGCGTGTCTCCGGCTCATTCAAAATCTCGAACATGACCAGCTCTGGATTCGATGAAGCGAAGTGCTCGGCGATCGATCTCCAGAGCAGACGGAATCGTTCTGCCACGAAATTGTCGGTGCTGAGCTGATGTTTGTATTCGCTGTTGGGGTGAAGGTCGATAATGATTGCCAGATTCTCGTTCACTGCTTTCGAAACCACGGAATCGAGCATCTTCACCGTGTCGCAGGCCTGCCATGCACCGCGGCAGTCGAAGATCGCCGGATCGATGCTCAGGCGCACGTGATCAAAGCCGAGCTTGTGGATGAGCGCGATGTCGTCCAGCGTTGTGTAGGTCGAGAGCCTCTGCACGCTGTAGTCGCGCGATTGCGCGAACCACTCACTGGCGTTTATGCCATGGCGAAGATGCTGCGCGCGCTTCCACGCCGGAGAAGATGGCGGGTCCTGCGCCGCAAGGGAACAGCAGAAGAGGAGCGATAAGACTGCGCAAATCGAAGTCGCCGTTTTCATCGTGCAGGATTATAGGCGTTGTCGCTGGCGAGCCTATTGGTCCGTCAATGCGCACAGGATCAATTTTGCACGGCATGATCAGGCTGCGAAGAAAGGCAGGACAGAACCGCCCGGCGGTAGGCGGTGAGCCGGAGATGGCCGCATGGCCAGCTCCGGACCTACAATACTGCACGCAGTCTGGAAAAGACGCAGCCGCAAAACAGCGGCTGCCCCACCGCCTACCGGCGCCGGTTCTGTCGCGCTGGGCGTCTCCATTTCCGCAGCCTTATGATATGGGGAGGAGCGCTGCTTTGATGCCTTAGGCGTTTGCTGCTATTGCTTTGCAGGGCTCCGCGGAAGACGATCATAGACTCGCGCCAACTCGCGCAGGCGCTCAGCAGTATTTTCGTCCAGGGCCTCTCCGCGCAAGCGCCAACGCCAGTTGCCGGTCGCTGTTCCAGGAGTATTCATGCGAGCATCTGCGCCAGCGCCAATTACGTCCTGAACGGGGAAGATCACCGTATCCGCGACGGACGCCATCAGTGTGCAGATAAAAACCCAGTTGATTTCTTCGCCATTGAGGTGGAGGTATGCGCGAGTGAATTCGCGCTCTTTGCGAATGTCGTGCTCGGTGCGGATGCTGCCCTCGCCAGGCTTCGAGGTCCACCAGCCAACGATAGTGTCATTATCGTGCGTGCCGGTGTAGGCCACGACATTGCGAGGGTAGTTGTGAGGCCGGAAACTCGGTCCTTGGGGATCATTCCCGAAAGCGAATTGCAGAATCGCCATTCCGGGAAAGCCGAAGCGATCGCGAATTGCTTCTACTTCGCGCGTGATTACTCCAAGATTCTCGGCAAGGATCGGCAACGGGCCAAGCTTCGCTTCGACCGCGGCAAACAGCTTCTCGCCGGGGCCTTTGATCCACTTCCCATTCTGGGCTGTCTTCTCGCCGCGTGGGACCTCCCAATAGGCTTCGAAGCCGCGAAAGTGATCGACGCGCAGCATGTCAAAAATTCGGAATGCCGAACGAAAGCGCTCGATCCACCACGAGTATCCGTCGGCGCCCATGCGGTCCCAGCGATAAATCGGATTTCCCCATAGCTGGCCGGTAGCGCTGAAGTAATCGGGAGGAACCCCGGCGATCTTCTCGGCATTCCCGTTCTGGTCGAGGCAGAAGTACTCAGGATGCGTCCAGACGTCAGCGCTATCGTGCGCCACATAGATAGGTAAATCGCCCATGACGCGAATATTTCTGTCGCGGCAGTAGTTCTTGAGCGCACACCATTGATCAAAGAAGATGAACTGCAGAAACTCCTGCGCGCTGATCTCTCGCGAGAACTCTTTGCGAGCGCGCGCGAGTGCGGCAGGCTCGCGGCGAACGAAATCGCGGTCCCACTTGGGCCAGGCGACTCCTCCGAATTTGTCTTTGAGCACGCGAAACAGCGCGAAATCCGGCAACCACACTCCTTCGGCCTGCTTAAATTCCTCGAATTTGCGTTTCGTCTCTGCTGGAGCTGCGCTAGCGAAATGCTGAAACGCGAGACAGAGCTTCTGCCGCTTGAATTCGTTTACGCGCTCATACTCCACTTGAGCTGCTGAGAACTCGGGAAGGTCGTCGATGTCGCGAGCGCTAAGCTGGCCTTCATTGACCAGACGCGCGAGGCTGATCAGTGCGGGATTGCCGGCGAAAGCCGAGAAACATTGATACGGGGAATCGCCGTATCCGGTGGGCCCAAGCGGCAGCATCTGCCAGATCGACTGCCCGGCGCTGGCGAGGAAGTCGGCAAATTCGTAAGCTGCCGGTCCGAAGTCGCCGATGCCGAATGGGCCCGGCAAGGACGTCGGATGCAGCAGCAGTCCGCTCGATCGGGGAAAGATCACGGTTCCGGTCCGAGAATTTCCAGGATGCCCACAATGGGAATTCGCGCCCACTCCGGACGGTTTTGCAGATCGGAGAGCACTTCGATCATTCCGC
>DATEMI010000028.1:0-14385 GCA_035275665.1 Terriglobales bacterium
TCGGCCCACCGGCTACCGCCGGCGGTTCTGTTTAGGACTCATACTTCCCTGCTAAGCACCGGCTCGGCCGCCTCGGCGCTCGCTGCATTCAACAACTCGACTTCCGCAGCTCTCAGCTTGAGCTTGGTTGCTTCGATCAGGTCGGTGAGTTGATCGAGTTTCGTCGCGCTAGCAATCGGTGCGGTGACACTAGGCCGTGCGATCAGCCAGGCTAGCGCGACGCGCGCGGCAGTCGAGTTGCGCTCGTTGGAGATGCGATCGAGAGCATCGAGAATCCGGAAGCCGCGCTCGTTTAAGTACTTTTCAACGCGTGAGCCTCGCGCCTTCCCAACCACATCCGTCTTCGAGCGATATTTTCCGGTTAGAAATCCGCTCGCAAGTGAAAAATACGGGATTACTCCGAGCCCCTCGCGCACACAAACATTTTCGAGTGTGGACTCGTAGTCATTGCGTTCATAGAGGTTGTAGTGCGGCTGCAGAGTTTCGTAGCGAGGAAGATTATGCGTCTTGCTCACCCGAAGCGCCTCTTGAAGCCGTTGTGCGGAATAATTGGAGGCGCCAATTGCGCGCACTTTTCCCGACCTGATGAGATGCGCGAACGCCTCGAGTGTTTCGTCCAACGGCACCTTTGGATCATCCTGGTGGGCCTGGTAGAGATCAATGTAATCCGTTTGCAGGCGCCGAAGTGAATCCTCGGCGGCTTCCAGAATGTAGTTCTTCGAGAGTCCAGCTTTTCCGGGTCCCATCCCCCACTCGTGGCCGCACTTGGTTGCGAGAATCACTTTCTTGCGATTGTGGCGCTCTTTCATCCACTTGCCGATAATCGTCTCCGACTCGCCTCCTTTGTTGCCTGGAACCCACTTTGGATAAATGTCGGCGGTATCAATGAAGTTGAAGTCGACGGCGAAAAAACCATCCAGAATCCTGAAAGATCCCGCTTCGTCGAGAGTCCAGCCAAAGACGTTTCCGCCCAAGCACAGAGGTTTTACTTGAATTCCGGAATTGCCTAGATTTCGTAGTTCAGGCACCTGATTCCTCCGAAGTCGGTTGGATGTCGGTTAAAGAGAGAATGGACGATGACGAACGAGCTTGATGAAATAGTGAAACACTCGCTTGAAATGGTGAGTTCCAACTGGACAGCGTCGCCAATTTTCACAGCAGCGTGCAAGCTTCCTTGAACTCCAGCCGCGGAGCGCGAGGAAAGAGCTTCGAATCGTCTCCATAGCCTAGATTGCAAAGAAAATTCGACTTCACGTGCCCGGCAGGAAAAAACTCCTGCTCGCATCCTTCGCATTCCTTACCAGTACCAAAGAATTCTTCATCGACTTTGGCGTTATCGAATCCTGACATCGGACCGCAGTCGAGTCCCAACGCCCGTGCGGCGATGATTAAGTAAGCTCCCTGCAGCGATGAATTTCGTTTTGCGGTGACTTCGACTAGCTGAGGATTGGCAGCGAACATCGCGCGCATGCCGCTATTGTGCGGAAAGAGCTTGACCAGTTTTTCATAGAAAAGGAGATCGTAAGCGACGATCACGGTGACCGGCGCCAACATCGTCTTGTCGACGTTGCCCGGCGCCAGCGCGGGACGTAACCGCTCTTTCGCCTGGCGCGAGCGTAGAAACACGAACCGCGCGGGATTCGAGTTCGAGCTCGTGGGCCCCCACTTCATCAGCTCAAAGAGCTGATGAAGCGTTTCGTCGGCGACAGGCTTATCTTGCCAGGCGCTGTAGGTTCGCGCTGAACGAAATATTTGGTCAAGAGTCGCGTCAGCCAATACGTGTTTCATGCGTTCCCCCGCTCTGTTGATTGTAAGCAACCGGACAGGACACTCCTGCCTAGACGGGGCTCTTTCCGCAGAATGGCTGGGTGCAAAACGGCATGAGGCTGTGGCTAAGAACGGTTTACGCAGGCCCAACGGGCCTGCACTTTTGCGGGAGTTCGTTCGATCTCGATAGGCTTCAGTCGTAGATCGCGCTGCCGTATCCGGCCTGGCGCGCGGTGACCTGAAGTTCCTTCAGCTCGTCCTGCTGCTCCTGCAGGATTCCTTTCAAGCGATCTACTTCCTGCTCTTTTCTCTTCTGCACCTCGTTGTATTCCGGAGCATTGGTGTAGATGTTGCGATTGTTCTGGACGTAGTTGATCGTTGACTGCAGTTTCGTGATCTCGTCCTGAATGGTTGCAATGACCTTTTTCTTATCCTGAATGGAAGTCTTAAGTTTGTCCGCTGATGGTTGCTGATCTTTATCGGGTCGATCTGCGGTTGCCATCGCCTTTTGCTTTGCAGTCTTCTTCTTTTGCGACTCGTCTGAGGCAGAGTCGACTGAATCACCTGGAGTCCTCAGGTCGTCGTTTGTGAGCACCTTGTTGGTGGTCGTGGGCTGCTGCTTATTTTTCTCACGTTGCTGCCGGGCGATGTCACCGAGCGATTGAGCACAGACGCTTTGCGCGAGCAGAACCCAGGCTATAGCGAAGAGCACCTCTGAGAAAGATTTGATGCGGATCGTCATGCTTCCTTCTCCAGACTCGCGCTTACCAGGCTTCCTTTTGAACGCACCTGAATGTCGAAGAAGTCTTCCCACGTCATGGTGAGATTTCGATCAAACCAGGCGCGAATCTCGTCCAGAATTTGCGTATCAGTCGCTGAACCTTGGCGATTTCGTCCTTCGGATTGCGTGCTCTGCGCCAGACGCTGAACCGCCTTCTTCACCCGCAGTTCACATTCTTTCTCGATAGCGGTGAACATGATTCCCATTCCGTGTCCGTCGTCGGAAGCGCGGACTTCCCCCTGCGCGGGAATCTTCATTCCATAGATGTGAATGATCAACTGCACGCGCGTATACCGCGGAAGGGGAAACTTCGTGGTGACATAACAGCCGCCCAGGCTGATGTTGTCGAGTGCTCCCGAAATGGGAGAGGCGCTCTGGTCGGTCCAGTATTGGACGCCACGGTCGCAGTCAAACCGGGGAGCCGAGCGTCGACCGCCTTTTTCCTGGTCAATATTCGGCTGCCAAGTGTCGATATAAGCCCCACTGTCGCTCTGGTCTTCGATGGCGGCGAACCTCTTTTCGGGTTCGAGCGTGCGTAAACCGATCTGGCCCTGGCGTGAGCTTCCCGGCTCTCCAATCCAAACGATTTCGAAGCGCACGCGGTCTTTCTGATGCTCCAGGGTTAGCTCCTGGCCGACGTTCATGGTGAGGCTCTGCAGGCTGGTGATGCGCGCGCCCTTAGCGCTGAGATCGAGCGTGCAGACAACGTGGCGGAAACTCTTCCCATGCGCGTCACTGCCAGATACACGCACCGGCACCGCCAGAAAGGTCCGCTTCTCTCTTCGTCGCGACATACCGCGACGTAGTATGGTACGCGGGACGAATAATCAGTGAGATTACGGAGGTAATTAGGTGCTTGCATTAGCAAGCGAGCGGTCGCTTCCCGAAGTTGCAACCTGCCTTCGAATGACAATCAGATTGCAGATGAGTGTGCAAATCGCGGCATTATTGGGGATACACTTGATCGCCATCTCATCCTGTAGTCCTGAGGAAATGGAATATCCCAACCACGATTACGATGGGCAACACGACTACTACTGCAATTCCAATCAGCAGCACTAGGAAGAACAACCAATCTCTCGCAATCAGCCCCTGTCGTACTCCTCCGCGATAGCGGACCAGCAGGTTGTAGTTCATCCGATTGGATTTCCAGACTGTATCGAACACATCTCCGAAGATCGGAATTGAGCCCACTAACGTGTCGATAGCAATGTTTGCCACCATACGCGAGAGTGCAATGCGAGGCAGTCCGCGCTGCCACGCGGCAAAGACGATCAGGAATGAAAGCAGGCCGGTGATGATATCGCCCAGCCCGGGAACCAGCCCCACGATGGGATCAAGTCCAAAGCGGATCTTCGTTCCCGGAATATGGAAGATATCGTCGAGCACGCCGGCTAAGTGATCGAGTTGCTCGTCGGTCAGGCCGCGAGCTGGGCGAGAAGGCAGGATGTCAGGTTCGCTCGCGGGCATGCTTCATTGTAAGCAATAGAAGTGGAATGGGTGCGCGATCGCTGGAGATCGCGAGGGCCGCGGAATCCCCAGCGAAGAACACCTTACGGAGGGATCCCGGGCCGCGTCGATTTGCGAGACTAGGCGAACAATGCGGCCCACCCTGCGCTGAGCAGAACCATAACTGCGAACCATCCGGCCATGACGCCAACGCCGGAGGAAATCTTCTTTCGTCCGACAACGGCGAAGCCAATGCCGATCAGCACAAAGAGCCAGATGGTAATCACGTCGAACCAACTGGCTGCCCGATACAACCACGGAGCTGTATCTGTAATCGACATGTAGTATGCCGCATTGGTGCCGACCGGGTTGCTGAAATTGAAGCTGTCGAGATTACTGCCCGCAAACAACGTGACCATTGCAAGCACCGATTTGATGATGCCTATCAATCCCGCATACATCACGATCGCCAGCGCCTGACCAAACTTGATCTCGGTGCCAAGACCGAAATTGAACGTCGCCATCAGCACACCAGCGATGATGATGTTCACGATCAGAACAAGTACAGGAAACGCATACGAGATCGCTTTGGTAACCTTCACCGAAATGTCCATCTGGCGCGCGCGTTGGTCAGGTGAAAGTTGGTCCAGGCGCTCCGCGGCTTTCGGGTTGAGCTTAATTTGATTTTCTGTGACTCGTTCAAAGCCGACTTGCTTATCGACGGTGAAGATCAGGCCATATGCGAAGATGCAGCTCAGTACAAACGGCACCCACCAGCTCGCTTTGCGGCGAAGATCCGCAAAGGTGCTTTGCGGCGCGACAAATACATTCATTAAGCGCTGTGGTTCGGAGAGTACAGGCTCCTGCGGCGGTATCGGCGCGACGGGGGAAAGTGAAGCGGAACTCATGGTCCTCCTTGGACAGCTCTGGCGTTGCGGGCCAGAGGCGAAAAGGCTGATTGTTCGGCTGTAGCGGGACTGTTATACCGCAGTTTGGGATTGAATCGCGAAGAAAAGTTCCTGCAACCGAAGGCCTACAACAAGGAGCGTCTGCGCTCGCGCTTCTGTTCTTCGGTGAATTCCGACAGCCAGCGCGCCTGCATAATGACGATGAGAATGATGACCACGTCAAGATAGATCTGCAGGGCACCGATGACCGCGGCCTTCTGCCACTTCGGATCATTCTCGAAACTGGAGGGCAGATCGCGGATGAAATCGCGATGGTACCCGACGAGTGCGAGCGTCAGCCAGCACTGCACGCATGCGGCCAAGGCCGCCACAGCCTTTTGGTCCCACAAAAAGATCGAGCAGAGCGCGAGGACAAACGCCCCAACTGATCCAGCGAATAATGGCGCGAAGCCCGTCAGATCCCGCCCGGACCGGGTTCCAAAAACGCACAGCAGCCCAAACACGGCCGCGATGCTCACGTATCCCGGAGCAAACGAGCATCCGTATGCAGTTCGAAATCCGAGTCCAAACAAAATGCCTTGCAATGCTGCGTAGCCGACCAGTGTCGCGGTCGCAACGCTGATTGGAAGATCGGCCACTTTTCGTGAGACCACCGCAGCAAGCGCCAGCATTCCTCCAATCAGGAGGAACAAGGCCTGGATGCTCACGGTGAGAGCGACATTATCCGTTAGCCGATCTGAATAGCTGGCGAAAAATGCTGAAATCAGGAACGCCGCTGCGATTCTCGCGAAGACGTGAGCGACAAAACCGTCGATATCGCGTTCAACTTGCGCGAGGTCATCGGAAGCGGGATCTATCATTACACTCGTCGGTCGAGTGATTTCAGGGCCGCCGTAGATGGTCTCGCGAGTTAAAGTCGGATCGCTCACTCGGCGGAGCGTAGCCCAGGATTCCAAAGACGGCAAGATTACCACTGGTAAATCTGCCTGCCAAATGCTGACGCGCCATTGTTGCCCCATCGAGGCCGGACCGACGCGCGCCCTCGCGCGGGTTTTGGTTCCGATGCCAGAACCGCAGTGTTCATTGTTACCGCCGAGTACGAACTCATGACTGAAACCCGGCCGAGGGCGGCCGCAGGTCCTTTCTCCGTGCTGTCCGTGGCTCCGTGGTGATGTTCACCCCTTCGCATGCTCCCGAGTAGCACGAAAACTGACATAGGAGTAAAGTTAGAGCGTCCAAGCTCTATGCAGTTGCCTGCCGACAGAAAACCTGCTTCGAGAGCGCTCCCGCCTGGGTTTGGTGTTTTACCGGCTCCGAATGAAGTGATGAACTTGCAAGCCGAGATCTTCGAAAGGACCTCTAACCCTTGAACATCTATGTTGGTAATCTGCCCTTCAGCGCTACCGAAGACGACTTAAGACAGGCGTTTGGAAAATATGGAACTGTGGGAGAAGTGAATTTGATCCGCGATCAGTTCAGCGGACGTTTACGTGGATTCGGTTTCGTGGAGATGGCGGACGGCACGCAGGCCAATGCTGCGATCACCGCGCTGAACGGAACCGATTTGGGAGGCCGCTCTCTCACAGTGAACGAAGCGCGTCCGCGAACCGAGCGTGGAGATTCACGCGGCGGCGGTGGTCGTTCGTTCGGCGGCGGACGTCCCGGCGGCGGTGGCGGACGCGGCGGCAATCGCGGCGGCGACCGCGATCGTGACCGTGGCGGACGCGGCCCGCGCTGGTAGGTCTTCTTTCTGTCATTCCGAACGCAGGCTCACGCGTGTCGTTCGCGCGAGCCGGAGTGAGGAATCCCTACGGACGTTCATACAACAAGACAGCATTCCGGGCGTCCGTAGGGATTCCTCACGCCGAAAGCCGGCGTTCGGAATGACAAGACAAGAGCAAACCTAGTGCATCATCAAGCTGCCGCCCTTCTTCTTCGGCGGACGGAGCAGAAAAATCAGCGGCAGCATTAGCAGGAAGATAAGTCCAAGCAGCCAGAAAACATCGTTGAAGCCCATGATGGCCGCTTGTTGGCGAATGATGTTTTCGAGCATCCCGCTGGCCATGCGGTGTGCCGTTGCCGGATCGACTCCCGCCTGAGATGTGAACGACCCCGTCATCCCATTTACCAGTCCTTGCGCCTGAAGATTGCTGGGCGTCACGTGGGAAGTCAGATTGTTCACGTGCATCTGCGAATGCCGAGTTTGAATCGTTGTAACCATCGAAATTCCAATGCTGGCGCCAATATTGCGCATGAGATTAAACAAGCTTGTCGCATTGCCCATGCGCTCGACCGGGATTGGATCGTTGGTAATAGTCGTGAGCGGAATGAAGATGCATCCCATTCCGACACCCTGCCAGATGAGCGCCCAAAAGAAGTTCCAGTAGCCCACATTCATATTCAGGTGTGAAAGCCGGAACATGGCGAAGCTGCCCAGCAGAATTCCGCACACGAGCAGATAGCGTGGTTTCACTTTCGCCATCATCGCTCCAATGACAGGCATGGCGATGAACGATCCGAGACCCCGCGGCAGCATCGCGATTCCAGCCTGCAGCGCGGGATATCCAAGCAGCGTCTGCAGCAGAAGAGGAATAAGCACGGTGCTGCCGTAAAGGACGAATCCCAAAACGGTCATCAGAAAGACGCCCGTCGCGTACGTGCGAATCTTGAAGACCGACAGGTCCACAATCGGATGTTCCGTCGTAAGCTCGCGAATGATGAACGCCGCAAGCCCGATGATCGCCAGCATGCACAACGTGAGAATGAAGTTCGAGCCGAACCAGTCTTCTTCCTGGCCTTTGTCCAGCACGATCTGCAGGCAAGCAATCCCGAGCGCGAGGTATCCCATGCCCCAGAAATCGATTTTGCTCGTGGTTCGCTTGATGTATGGCGGATCGAAAACAAAGATGGTGGTCAGGAAGACAGCAATGATGCCGATCGGGACATTGATGTAGAAAACCCAGCGCCAGCTATAGCTGTCGGTCAGCCATCCACCGAGCACCGGACCGAGCATTGGCGCCACGACGATTCCAAGCCCCCAGAAACCCATTGCTTTGCCGCGGTCCTGCGGAGGGAAAACCTCCATCAGGATCGCCTGCGATAGCGGCTGCAACCCGCCGCCACATGCCCCCTGGATGCAGCGAAAGATGATGAGCAGCGGCAACGTTGGTGCAAGTCCGCAGAGGAAAGATGACGCTGTGAATCCCACAACGGAAAACAGCAGCAGACGCTTGCGTCCGAAGAAGTTCGCAAGCCATCCCGTCATGGGAAGAATGATCGCGTTGGCTACGAGATAGGAAGTGAGCGCCCAGGTGGCTTCGTCCGGCGTTGCCGAAAGACTTCCCGCAATGTGTGGTAGCGAGACGTTGACGACAGTAGTGTCCAGCACCTCCATGAAGGTGCTGGTCATGACAGCGATCGCAACCAGCCACGGATTTACTTCGCTCCAAGCGCCAGCGGAACTGCGATCAAAAGTTTGGGTTGCAGTCGCCATTTCGGACGAAAGTTATGAGATGCGCTGACCGTGTGAATGGACGCGGAGACCTGGAGTCGGCGAATGTCTTTGTGCGCCTGGGCTGTTGATTCAACCACGGAGGCACGGAGTCACTGAGAAGACTAACTACATTCCTCAGTGGCTCCGTGTCTCTGTGGTGAATTGGATCTAAGTCTTCGGCTTTAACTCCAGCGAGGCGGAGTTCATGCAATAGCGCAGTCCTGTCGGACGCGGTCCATCCGGAAAGACATGTCCGAGATGAGCGTCGCAGCGGCTGCAAAGCACTTCAACGCGGCGCATGCCGTGTTCGTTGTCTTCTTTAGTCGCGACACTTTCCTGGCGAAGCGGCTCATAAAAACTGGGCCAACCGCTGCCGGATTCGTACTTCGCGTCGGAACTGAACAGCTCCTGGCCGCAGCAGACGCAAGAGTAAGTTCCAGATCGTTTCTCAGCGTTGTACTTTCCGGTAAATGGCGGCTCGGTTCCGCGTTGGCGCGTCACTCGGAATTGATCGTCAGTCAGTTGAGAGCGCCACTCGGCGTCACTCTTGAGAATTTTTTCAGACATGGGAATCCCAACCAGATAAGATGCGCCACCGCCTGCTTCGATTCATCTTGAATCAGGCCGGGGGCGTAGCACGCGCGTGCTCAAGGGCATGGCCGAGGCGCAGGATTGTGCTCTCTTCGAAATGACGCCCGAGAATTTGCATTCCGATGGGCAGACCGGCGGCAGACTCGCCGCATGGCACGGAAATGCCCGGAATTCCGGCAAGTGAAGCAGTGACAGTAAAGATATCGGCCAAATACATGGCCAGTGGATCGTCGGATTTCTCTCCGATTTTGAATGCGGGAGTGGGAGTTGTGGGCGTGACGATCGCATCAACTTCCTTGAACGCTTCCAGGAAATCACGCGCAATGAGAGCGCGAACTTTCTGCGCTTTCAGGTAGTACGCGTCGTAATAGCCGGCGCTCAATGCGTAAGTGCCGAGCATAATACGTCGCTTGACCTCCTGACCAAAGGCTTCATCGCGGCTGAGCCGGTACATATCGGAAAGCGTCTTCCCATTTCGGGATCGGTACCCGTAACGCACGCCATCGTAGCGGGCAAGGTTCGATGAAGCTTCCGCGGTGGCGATTATGTAGTACGCGGGAATGGCGTATTTCGTGTGCCGAAGAGAAATGGACTTCACCTCGCATCCGGCTTTGGCCAGCAGATCGATTCCGCTCTGCACGGCAGCGCCGACCGCCGAGTCCAACGCCGCTGGAAAGTACTCTTCCGGAACTCCAATGCGCAGACCGCGAACTGGCTTTCCGATCTCCTGCTCGTAATCGGGGACTTCTGCGCTGGAGGAGGTTGTGTCCATCGCATCGTGTCCCGCCATGTGGCGCAGCAGAATCGCCGAGTCCTTCACCGATTTTGTGAGCGGCCCAATGTGATCCAGTGACGAGCCGAAGGCGATAAGGCCATACCGGGAAATCCGGCCGTAGGTCGGCATAAGCCCTACTACTCCGCAGAATGCCGCAGGCTGACGGATCGAGCCTCCAGTATCCGATCCGAGGCTAGCAACTGCCGTGCCTGCGGCCACAGAAGCCGCCGAGCCTCCGCTCGATCCTCCCGGTACGCGGCTGGGATCACGCGGATTGCGGACCGGACCCCAGGCAGAGTTCTCATTCGACGAGCCCATCGCGAATTCATCACAGTTGAGCTTTCCAAGAATGATCGCTCCCGCCTGCTCAAGACGGGAGATGGCAGTTGCATCATAGGGAGGGATGTAGTCGCCGAGAATCTTCGAACCTGCGGTGGTACGTACTCCCGACGTAACGATCACGTCTTTTACCGCAATGGGAACGCCGCCCAGAGGCGGGAGAGGCTCGCCGGCATCGGCGATCTTGTCGGCCTTTTGCGCCTGCGCGAGAGCACGCTCGCGCGTCAGAATGAGGTACGCATTTGTCTGGCCTGACTTGCGATCTTCAGCCTCGATTTTGTCGTAGAAGTTCTCAACCAGAGTGACAGCCGTAATCTGGCGTTCCTGCACGGCAAGGCGGGCCGAACTGATCGTGAGCAGATTAAGACCCAGGTCGTCAGCCATAGGCTAGCGTTCGATCACTTTGGGCACGCGGAAAAACGTGCCATCGCTCTGCGGAGCATTCTTCAGAGCCAGTTCCCGCGGCAGAGAAGGCCGCAACTCGTCTGCGCGCAGAGGATGGGTGAAAGTCCCATTTCCGGAAACGCTTCGCACCTGTGCCATGGGTTCCACGTTGCTGGTATCGACCTCTGAAAGCATGTCGATGTAGTCGAGGATGGAGTTCAGATCCCTTTCCATGCGCTCCCGCTCGGCGGATGAGAGTTGCAGATTCGCCAAAGCGGCGACGTATTCAACATCTTTTTGCGTGATCTTCATCTTCCTACATCGTATCGAATGCATTCAACGCTTATGCCGGTTACCGACAGGATCTTCGCTTTGTAATGAGGAGAGAAGTCCTCGAGCTGCGATTGCCAGCTCCGGTCTGGAACTCGAACGCGCAAAATGCCATCTTGATACGAGAAAGCCTGCGTTCTCCCCGCCACCGCTGATCCACATGCAAGCGGCCAGGCGAGCACTACCGCTTCTTCTGCAGGTGCGTCTTTAAGCACCCGGGCAGCAAGTGAATTCACGTCTTTCCGCGTGGATTGCATGGTTATCGTGCACTCTGACCGGTAGCAGCACGCTCGGCTTCCACTTCTGCCCGGAAGTAGTCGAGCGACAAACGCAGGCCGTTTGGCAAATCGATCTTCGGCTCCCATCCAAGCAGCTTGCGAGCCTTCGTAATATCAGGACGGCGCTGCTTGGGATCGTCCTGCGGCAGTGGGAGGTGTTTGATTCCGCTTTTGGAATTCGTCACGCGCAGCACCTCGCGCGCACATTCGAGAATTGTAAACTCCGCTGGATTACCGACGTTCGTGGGCTCCTGCTCGCTCGACCATGCCAGCTTCAGGATGCCCTCGACTTCATCGCTCACATAGCAGAAGCTGCGTGTCTGGCTGCCATCGCCATAAACAGTGAGATCTTCTCCCCTCAAGGCCTGTTTCATGAAATTCGAGATCACGCGGCCATCGTTCATCTGCAGGCGCGGACCATACGTGTTGAAAATTCGTACGATGCGCACGTCGATTTTGTGGTAGCGCCGATATGCGGTCGTAGTCGCTTCGGCAAAACGTTTAGCTTCGTCGTAAACCGAGCGCGGACCAACCGGATTCACGTGTCCCCAGTAGGTCTCCTTTTGAGGATGTTCGAGTGGGTCGCCGTAGCATTCCGAAGTAGAAGCGAGAAAGAACATGGCGCGGTGCTTGCGCGCGAGCTCCAGCAAATTGAAAACGCCCAGCGATCCCACCTGCAAGGTTTCCACGCCGTGCTCCATGTAGTCCACGGGGCTTGCCGGCGATGCGAAATCAAAGATGTAATCCACAGTTCCCGGGTCGAACAATTTGCAGATGTCCTGCTGCAGAAAATCGAATCTCGGTTCTTTCTTCAGGTGCTCGAGGTTGCGAAGATTTCCCGTCAGCAGATTATCGACGCCTAAGATGCTGTGACCTTCGGCCAGCAAAGCGTCGCAAAGATGGGAGCCGAGGAAACCTGCGGCTCCGGTGACCAAAATATGGAGAGGATTTCGCGTTTGCAAGGCTGGCATTTAGGATTCCGAGCGAGCATTCAGCTTCAAAGCGGAACCGGAGTGTTTTTCCAGTTCGGCCGCGGGCCGTCCCATGCTGATATAGAGAAATCCGTTCTTCTGCATGGTCTCCCGGCTGTAAAGATTGCGTCCGTCCACAATAATTGGATATCGCAACAATGCTTTGATGCGATCCAGATCAAGCGCGCCGAACTCTTCCCAGTCCGTCAAGATGATCAGCGCATCGGCGCCAGTTGCTGCTTCGTAAGGATTGCCTGCGTAGGTAATATCGCCCGTCAGAACGGCACGTGCACGCTCCATCGCCGCGGGATCGTATGCCACGACTGCGCACTGTTCGTGCAGTAGTGAGCACACAATGTCCATGGCGGGTGATTCCCGAATATCATCGGTGCCACCTTTGTATGCGAGGCCAAGAACCGCAAGACGCTTTCCCCGCAACGTCCAGAGCGCCGTACGAACTTTCTTCACGAAACGCTTTCGCTGGTCCTCATTGACTCGGACGATCTCGTCCAGCATGGGAAATTCGTAGCCACACTCGTGGGCGACGGACCGAAATGCGGCGACATCCTTTGGAAAGCATGATCCGCCATAGCCGATTCCTGCACGCAAGAAGCGGTTCCCGATTCGGGAGTCTGCCCCGATGCCGCGAGCGACCTCCTCGATGTCGGCATCTACGGCCTCGCAAACATTAGCGACCGCATTGATGAATGAAATCTTCAATGCGAGGAACGCGTTGGATGCATGTTTGATGAGTTCGGCGCTCTTTGCGCTGGTCACGAGCACCCGCGCTCGCATTTGGGCCGCTGCAGGCGCTGGCACCACTGCAGCTCCTTGATAGTACGTACCGTCGCCGAGAGGCGCATAAATTTTGCACACCAGTTCGACGGCTCGCTCGGAATCGGCGCCAATTACGATGCGATCCGGATATAGGAAGTCAGAGACTGCAGTGCCCTCGCGCAGGAATTCGGGATTGGAGACAACGTCGAAATCTGCGGCGCGAGCGCCTGCCAGTTGCATAACCCGGCGCACCCATTGATTTGTATAGACCGGTACCGTGCTCTTTTCGACTACGACTTTGTACCCGTTCAGAGACTGGGCAATCTCACGCGCGACAGCCTCGACATAGGAAAGATCAGCGTCACCGCTGTCCAGCGGAGGCGTGCCGACGGCGATAAAGATAGCGGAACTGGAGCGCACCGCGTCCTGCAGATCGGAGGAAAACTTTAGCTTCTGCCCACGATGACGTGCAAGCAGTTCGGGAAGGTACTGTTCATGGATCAGGGTCTCGCCGCGCTTAAGAGCCGCAATTTTCTCCTCGTCGTTGTCTACGCAGACGACGTCATGTCCGAGTTCCGCAAAGCACGCGGCAGCAACCAGACCGACGTAACCGGAACCTACAACTGCAATTTTCACCTGACTTGGCGCTCCCAAATCATTTGTTCGTTCACTATATCGCCGTCGGGAAGAAGGCTTCCGCGAATCGGCTGTTGGTTTTCGGCCAGCGATCTTCGAGTGCGGATGAGAAACTCGTCCGCAAGAACAAGAAAGTTTGGATGCTCTCCGACTCTTCAAAAGCTGAGCCGTGTTGGCAGAAGCCGGCCGCCTCAGTGATGACTATGTGAATGCTGATGCCCGCCGGATTTCATTTCCTGATGTTCTTCCTGCTCTTCTTTAAAAACCTCAGGGATTCCCAGACTTCCCTTTTCGGGAAGATGGCGGAGATAACGCACAACCTTCCACATCTCATCGTCTTCGAGAATGCCTTTCCACGCAGGCATACCGGAGGGATTGATTCCGTTCACGATGATCCAGTGCAGCTGGCCGTCGGTGTAGCCCTGGACATCCTTCGATTTCAGATCGGCTACAGGCGGAGACATCTGCTGCGCGAAGGGGACACCCGTGTTCTGGCCATCTAGTCCGTGACAAATCTGGCAGTGATGGCCAAAGTGTTCTTTCCCCTCGTTGATGCTGTCCTGAGTGTCGGGAGCCGGATTCCGGTCGTCTTTGCCGCCCACAGTGACCTTCTGCTTTACCTCAGTCATTACTTTGTTCTCAACCGACCCAGGGTGGCTTACTTTGCATGCGATGCCGGTGAGGACGACACAAACCAACATTGCGAGCGCGCGCTTCATATTTCACCTGCGATGATCGGAGTGGAACCACAAGGCACAACATCATACTTCGAAATACGTCGTCATGTGAGACGCCTAAGCGGATGCTGCGGCGACCTGTGGAATCACTCGCATTAAGCAGACGATGGTCATGTCGTTCGGCTCATGGTTGCCACGGAAACCGGCAATCGAGAATTGCGGACCAAAT
>DATEMI010000029.1:0-12442 GCA_035275665.1 Terriglobales bacterium
TCCGCACACAAGGAATAGAAACGTTGTGTGAAGCCAACTGCAGATTCTCGAGGGAGCCCTGGAAGCGCTTTTCTTCGGTAAGCACTGACAGAGCCGCGGCGCCCGCCTGCTCCATCGCGCGCGCCAGTTCGACGACAGGAAAATCCGAGCGAATCACGCCTTTGGACGGAGATGACTTCTTCAGCTCGGCAATGACTGCCGGCCCCGATTGCGCGGCATCGACCAAGCGCTTGCGAAATCCTCGCGGCGTGTGTGCTGCCGCCAGCTTCTCCAGCTCTGCGCGATACGCGCGATCAGATTTCCCCGCCAATCGGGCGCGCGTTTCAGAAACGATTTGCTGAAGGATGGTCATTTTCGCAAGAGCGACGAATCAAAACTGGTTTTACTGCGAGCGGAGCGGCTAAGAAGCCAGGACAGGCGAAATCAAAATCGCCAGTATCGATAATACGGGACGCACTCGCGCCATGTGCAGAACTGAGGCGCGGCTATGAGCGTGGCAGGCATGTGCACGACATTATGAAACACCGGTGCTGAAACGCGCAACCGGAACGTCATAAGTGAGTCAGTAGCGTTCGCGGTAGCGAATGGGTGACTCTATGGCCGCAGCCAAATTATTCCAGAGACAGGTTCAACGCGCGGCAAGAGCGGGAAAGGTCTTCTTGAGCCTGCTGAGTGATCTTGCGGAACTCGAGACCATAGCGATAGCCATCTTTATCGCGCACAACAGCAGTAAGTTCGATCGTACGACGGCAAAACGGAGGCGTGAACTCCACCTGGACGAGCTGTCCTTCCTGGAGCTCCAGAACCGCATATAAACCCAGTCCACCTTCGGAGAGGTCATGGGCTCTTCCCTGCACCACGGTTTTGGTGCCGCTGTTTCCGGCGATGATTTTGATGCCGAAATCCACCTTAAAGCGCGGCCATTGCCGCTCCGCGGACTTTCCCCACCGCGTTGGTCGTGTGGTGACCTCGTGCTCCATGACGCATCGCAGTATGAGACAGCTTTCTGAACGAAGCAAAGCACTTAGGTAACGTGAGAAGCAACGGAGCTGCGAAGCCTCGAAGCTGTCGTCAAAGCCGCCCCGATTCAGTGGCACCCGGTGCGATTTAGCGTCCTTCTTCGCCGCAGCTGTCGCTTTGGCTGGAATTCCGGCACCGGAACGCCTATCTAGCCGAGGCTTCGCGGCTGCGCGGCTTCGGGGCTTCGCAGCTTCTTCCTTACAACTCATCCAGCTGCTCTGGACATCATAATTAGCTGCTGACATCCGCAATCACTCAAGGCGTACGCCCGAGTGTGACGGCAATGCCGGCGATGGTTTTTCCGCTCAGGAGCTTAGAAGCTCAGCAGCTTAGCAGCTCGTCGAAAAGGTCGGAAACAGCAGGAAACAATGGTCATCGTTTCTATCGTTCTCATGATCCTGTGGCTGTTCCTCGAATCCGCCTTCGCGGTTTCGACCCCGGTGTCCAGCGCTATCTTGACGGTTGCATTTGCTTTGTACGCTTTTGACTGGTGGCTGCATTCCCGCACGCAGAGGACGCATCACCGCCCAAACTCCACATGGCGCCGCGTTGCATAGGAGCCTGAAACGCTCGGATCCTTCGACTACGGCATCAGCTTGACTCAGATTGATGTTGCTGTTGTCGGGCAAAGAGCTGAAAACCAATAGCCGTGTTCGCATATTGTTGTTGCTTTGCCAGCTTCTCGTTGTTGGCTGGCAGCTTCTCTTATGAGGTCCAATGAAGAATCCCGGTAAACACTCACAGCAAACGATCGAACGAATGAAGGCCAACGCCGAAGCCGCCAGAAAACGTCTTGCACATCTGAACAAGGAATACCTGCTACGCCGACAGGTGGAAAAGGCCTCTCAGCCCAAGACCAGCACCAAAGCAGAAAGCTTTGCCGAAGCAGTCATGCGAATCGCGAAACAAGAGCGCATCACCATCTAGATTCCCTCCTCTGCCCCTGCGCTTCCCGGTCCGGCTGCCCGGCCATGGCGGGCCCTCCGTTGAGGCCGGAACGCAACAGCACTTTCCCATTATGGGACGATAAAATCCCTCCTAAATCCCTGATCTTTTTTGGCTTTCGCTCTCGAATCCACCTAAGCGCTTGCAGATGTGGGGATTGCGTCGAAAATAGCCAGAATCCCTGTTAAATCCCTGCCGCAGCATAAAATTTCTGAAATTTGGCCAGAATTCGAGTGTTTTAGTACTCTTCGCCGCACTCGCTGTATTTGTCGCTGTTAATTTGGCGCTTCTGGCGATTGCCTGCAGGATTGCACCAGTTGCCAGCGTGGTACCCACGGCATTTGCGACGACAAGAAAAAAGGCGGTGAATCTACCGATCCACCACCTTTGCCATGCTGAATGACTCTCTATCGGCTGGCTAGGGTTTGGGCGCGCTGGACTGCGTTAAGAAATCCGCGAGCTTCCGGCGGGGCCTGAACCTGCCCGGTCAGGATCTGCTCGCTGGCGGTGTCTTGACCATACAAGGCCTTAGTTGCGTCTTTATCGGCGTGGATCACTGAGCCGTTAAGCGAGATTCCCGCGAAGGCGCCTTTACTGCGCGAATAGGTGAGGATCGGCGCTTTCAGCTTCCAGTCTGTTCCGGCTGCGGCTTCGCGCCCGACGGGACCGGCTGCGGCTGAGGCTGAACCGCCGACTTGGAATTTATCCGACAGTAGCGCCTGCATGCCCTGGTCGTTCATCGCCAGCATGACGAGATCGACCCCTTCGGCTCCGATCTGCAAGCCGAAGCTGCCTCCCGAAATGGTAAAGAAGGCGGGCGCGCTCCAGCCGCCGTTGGTGGTCTTGCAGGTAGCGACGCCTTTGCCGTGCTGTCCGCCGATGCCAAATCCGCCTTTGATCATGTGCGGCACTACGGCCACGCATTTCGCGTCGTTGAGTACGTTTTCGGGAATGCCTTTGTCGGGCGCTGCCGTGATTTGCTGCAGAACGCTGGCCGCGTTGTCGAGTCGCTTGGCTGCGTCGGTCTTGTCCTCCGCCGCTGCCGTGAAGCTGAACAGGGCAAGTGTGAGCAGAACTGAGAGTAGCTTCTTCATGAGCTTCTTACCTCCGATGGTTTTGCAAGCTGAATCGTGGAACTCTGGGGAACGTGGGATGTCCGCGGTTGGTTGCTTCTACAAAGGAGGCGCAGGAGATGCTGCGGGTTGGCCGGGCAGAACCTGCTGGAGCCACAAGGCCGCAAAGCTCTCAGGCTAAAAACAGCAACATTCGGCAATTTGACTTCCAGCTCTCGACATTAAGCTGGAGCAAAGAATCAACGGCGGGTATGCAAAGTTGCAGACTTGCTGTTGTTGACGCTTAACTGATTGAAGGCCGCTGAACTTTGTTGTTCAGACACAATCGGCCTCCTTGGAGCAATGTCGAGCGTAGGTCTGAGGAGAGGAGCAGAAAAAAGCCCTCGAGCGGCGCTCGTCCTTTCGGTCACGCGGCCAGAGGGCAGTCCGCAAAACGCAGCTTCCAAGTTGCGTCCTACAGGCTGGAAGGATTGTGACACTGGTGCCACAATCATTGTTGCGACAACGTACGCCGGAGATGTCATTGTCCGCCACAACGAGTACGTTAGTAAGACAGGTGGTGATCACGAGCGAATCTACCTAATAAGCTAATGCTTTCCGCATTTTTGCCGTGAGTGGCGGTGATGATTCAGTTGGGCTCTTTAAGAGATGGAAAGGCAGAGTGGATCCAAGCGCCTGAGTCATTGAGCGGGAAAGAGATGGTGCCGAAGAAGGGACTCGCAGCGTCCCGTTTTGGCAATTCCGTGCAGCTCAACGAAATAGCGGCATCTACTGAATACACGACGGTTTCCACTTTGGCAATAGTACGCGTGTATTCAACTGCTGCACTGAGTGACATCAATTTTCTCGCGCTGTGGACACCATAGCCTCAACTTTTGTCGATATTCATGGACACTAAAGAACCATCGCGCCAGCAAAACCGGCAATGCCAAATGGGAGTGCGCATTCAAGCTCCGAAGGCGGCAATGGTTATCTTTTCCGATAAAAGAGCACGCAGATCAATGCTCGATAGTTGCGCCAGCTCACAGCCAGTCTGTACACAACGGCTCTCGAAATTGCGGATCGCACCCACAGGCTACACAACGAGCTAGCGGATGTCCTACTGAAGGCCAATCAAAACGTGTTGATTAAGACCACGCGACAGCAGCCACGGAGTAGTATGGACGCCACGTGAGACATCTCATGGCGTCAGCGCAACCGAAATTCCGTTACCGCATCCTGATTGCGGATGACGACGAGATCGTACGATCCACAGTCAGTGCGTTGCTGATTTCCCAGAACTACGAAGTTCTCGTTGCGGAAGACGGTTTCGAGGCACTTGCACTGATGCGCGCCGCACCTCCCGACCTGGTCATTTCAGACTTGAAGATGCCGAACATGTCGGGCTTTGAGCTCTTGGGAATTATTCGTAAGCGCTTTCCTTCTGTTGCCGTGATCGTGATGAGCGGTGAATTCACGCCCGTTTCCGTCCCTCCGGATCTGTTGGCCGATCGCTACCTCGAAAAAAGCCATACGCCTCCGTTGGAGATTGTAGAAGTCGTTCGCGAAGTTCTCGCGAGTTCTCCGATACGTTCGCAACCTGCGAAGTCGGAACTGTCGCCTGTTTGGCTTCCACGGTCGCGAACCGCGTACATAGTGCTCACCTGTGTTGAGTGTTTGAGGTCGTTTTCAATACCCCAGCAGGCCGCTAAAGGCGGTCGCCGTCTAGACGAGACATGCCCGCATTGCGGTTCTACGGTTCAGTATTGCCTCGATGTCACGATGGCCGACGGACCATCTGGCACATCGCGAGTGGACGATATGCGTAAGCAGGTGGAATCCTCCAAGGGGAGCATTGAAGAGAGTAAACGTCTGATTCATGATCACAAGCGCCGCATTTCTTGAGGGTAGGGCCACGTCCAAGACTCTCGATTAGCGCGCCATCCATTCGCAAAATAGAGTTGCTGACATCGAGCCCCTAATGTCAGCAACTCTTCGATAGTTACTGGACACGACTGCCGATTTTCCGGGTGGCCGATTTCTTGCGAGTCTATGGCGCAAACTGTCGTTTCCCAAATGGGAAGACCTTCATATAAGAAACTTTTCTCATGGACGATTGCCATCCAGTCGCATTGGGTAATTGCCTCAGATGACCGCGTGAGTGGTACAAGTTAACGTTAGCCGGGCAGCGTCAGAATGATGACAGTCGGTGTCAGTGGCAACCGAAACACACCTTGAGAATGGCGACTACTTCGCTGACGTGTTGCAGGCTCACGGCACCCCCACCGAACCATTCTGGTATTACGTGATTCAACGCAAGAATTCAAACGTCGTCATCGACCTCGTGAGATTCAATACTCGCGACGAAGAGGTCGATGCCGCACAAAGAGCATTGACGGAGTTTGCCAAACGAATCGCTGCAACAGCGGACTAATCGCTTCGAACTACCCAAAAATTCAAATTGGCTCACCCGGCGCATGTTGGCGTTGTGATCGTGAGTGACAGGCGGATGATGGCTGTTCAACAGAGCGCGAATGCAATGAAGATTAGAAAGCCGCATGAGGGCCACCAGTTCTCGTGCGACGGCCCTCTGTGCCGCGTGACCTGTACAGGACGAGCGCCGCCCAGAGGGTTTTTCGTGTGCCACCGTACTCGGATTGTCTTCTTGGCTGCTTCCGGCGTTTTCGTACGAAAGTTTTTCTTTTCAGCCGCGCTGCCCTGCAGCATTTCTCCTTGGACGACGCTCCGCCTCGAGCGCCAATCTCAACGACTTCACTTCTGTCTCAAGAGAACCTATCTTCTTCTTCAACTCGGCAATCTCATCGCAATAGCGGAGAGGTGCAGCATGGCTCCATACGTCAAGTTCTTCTGTAAATGCAATGACAGAAGTGCGGGCACCACCGCGAGGTCGGTGTATGGGTAATCCTATGATTTCCCATCTTTGAATCGTGCGAACGCCCTGTCCCAAGTGCGCCGCAATCTCCTTCCATCCGTTGAGAATCACCAACTCCCGTGCCTCGCTTAGTTGCTGAATTATGGTGGTGCGGTTTCCTCTCACAAGAACCCAACACCCTTCCCCTAATGCGCAAACCCAAGAGTTACCCGTGGGTTGCATTTCCACTGCACTGGTTTTCGCTTAGCTCATCGGTGTTACAATCCCGCCATCCTCCACTTGTTACGGTGGTCTTTTGATGCGGGTGACTCCAGGGCTGCATTCGGGCTGGTACCTACGGAGCAAGGGCGATGGCTGCTGAGGAGGATCGGGCTCATTTCTTCTTTGAAGTGCGCTTCGCCTGTTGCTCTGCTAAGGTCTCAGCTCTGAATTGCAGGTATCGTCGAATAACGCCCTCGATCCTTGCCAGTTTTTGACGTCTCTCAAGAATCTCGTTCTTGATTCGATCGCGCTCTTCGTGGAGTTCCTCCAATTTCGCGCGCAAATGTGTGAGCTTTTCTACACTCATGAGTAACGCAAGTGTTATGAAGGATTGCGGCAATCATGGTAGCAGTGCCGTCAAGCGATGCCTCTTCGATTCGCGGCGCAGAACAAACGCCAATAGCAGTGCGCGTTGCCTAACGCTCTTGCAGGGATAATCGAAATGAGAAATTCGGCGACGGCGGCGTCGTTGAATCAGGCTTGAAGAGAATTTCCATGTAGCGGCTGAAGCACGGCTAACAGCAGATGAGGTGCTTACAGATCCGGTCGTCCCGTCCCCGGAGGAACAGCTACATCGAGGGTAGAAAGCTATTCCGACACTCCGGTTTTCGATTTCTTCTTTAATTTGCCGTTTGGCTTTCCGTTTCCCAGTGCAAGGTCAGCTAATTCCAGATAACGGTTATTCACAGCTGAAAGTGGCGAGTGCAACACGATTTCGGGTGGTCGCCCTTGGTGCTTCCGCAATAATTCGTAATCTACCCACAGGCCGAGGTCGTGGTCGACCCCAGGATTGTCTATCGAACGCTTCGGGCGCGCCTTGCGCTTTTGGACGTTCTTCTTTGGCATGTCCCCAGGGAAACAGCGGTTCTCGTGTGCGCATTGTAACCTGAATGTTTGTCAGATAGGTAGAACATGTTGCGCCCACAAGCAGATCGAGGACAGGAGACTTAACAGCCCCTTTGGCTCTGGTCTCGCCTTCTTTCTCTGTTGCCGTTGCAGCAGCGCGGCTACTGCATCAACCATACCTTCCGGGTCGGTTGCACTGATCTGCAAATGTTCATCGGCGTGTGGAACTTCCGGCGAGTGCCTGTATGCAATTCCAGAATCTTGGCTGACTTGCAGTGTGTCAAGATGACATCACTGATGCGCTTTTTTTCGCCTTGCATTAAGCGATTGGCCCAACACCGCAACAGAAAACGAAATGGTTTCGCACGCAGCTTGGATTTGCCTGAGGTCCCGCGCTTGGGTGACCTTGTGCCCCGACCTTTCCAGAACGAGCATTCTGGTCCGCATGGCGGCGTCATCGATTCCGATACACAACACGTCTGCCATGGCGCGACCCTCACCAAGTCGTCACTAAGAATGACACAACCAAGTTGACTATGGCCAGTTACAGTGCTGTCTTTATCAATGCCGGTTTCGCGGTTGCATTCATTCGCCTTTACGGTTGCTGAATGTTTGCTATTTCTGCCGTTATCGGTTTGGTGATCGCCACTCAGCCTATGCTGCCTACGCTATGGGCATGCCGGTGACGGCCGCGCCAGTGGTCTGCGCGTGGAACTACGAGATTAGACACCAATGATCTGATTTGGAAAGAGGGGCTTAGCTGGGCTTATTTGGGACGACGACGACCTGAGTAGAGACTGGTTTCTGCCCGTTTTGGGACACTACTACGAAGTATTCTCCCGGATCTGCAACTTGCAAAACTTCCGCAATGGCTTCCTCGGCGAGAATGCGCGCATGCGCTTCATCCTTTGCGTGCTTTGGATATCCAGCGAGGCTCTGATTATCGCCGCACGGGCGGACGTCGATATGCAGCCGCTCGCGAGTGCTGGCAGATGTCCCCTGCATGCTGAATCAGGCTGCCTTTTCCTCCTACAGCAGTTCCTTCTTGAGACGGTGCAACACATCTTCCGGCAAGATCCCGGCATAGCCGTCGGCGCTGTCGTAGCAACGATCTGAAGATCGGTTTCGATTGTCTCAAGGCCGACATGCTCGGCCAAGCTCCGGCCGATGCCGGTGCATGCCCTTCAGGCATAGGCAGCGGCAAAATGAGCATGGGCAAAGCGATCTCGACTTTGCAACCCAGCGCGGACGCTAAAACCGAAGCTAAGAAAGCTAAGAAACAGGCAAGCCAGGATCTTAGCGGATCGGAATCGTAAGCTTCAGAACGCGGCTGCGTCACTTCGAGGATCGCCTTCTGGCGATCCTTGTTTTGCGGTGGCGGTCAGGGCTGCTTCAATGACGTGAAGCACTGTCAAATCGCGAAATGACGTGCCGCAGAGCGGAACACTCTTTGTAATTGCCGATTAGGTATTTTTTAATTCCCTCTTGCCACGAGCAGTAAAACCTCTTCCCTCAACTACTTCCTCGAGCTAAGGGGTTTTGAGCGAGCCATTTTGTTTGCCAGAGGTGCATAACTCCAGAGATACAAACGCATCCCACTTGGGAAGCAACCCTCCAAATTACGTAATTCATGCGCCGCTTTAGGCGTAGTTGGAGAAGTGTGGCCAAACGAAAAATAACAGAAACGATGAGGTGTAATTAGCATGAAGAAACGAAGTTTAGCAGCCATCTTCGCAGCGCTGTTGTTGAGTACAGGCATGATGTTCTCGCAGACAGTAGGCGGCGGAAATCCTCACGGACAGACATCCTTGGCGGTACCTGTGACGGGAGCTTTCACTACCACTTCGGGACCGCTCGCGACTGCACTCAGCTCATTGGGCAGTAGTGGGACGATGACGGGTACCTTCAATATCAACAATTTCTCGGTGCAGAATGGCCCTTCAGGTACACCGCAATTGGTCGCCACTGGGAACTTGATCGCGACGCTTACGAATGCCGCGGGGCAGGCACAGACTGTCGTGCTAAATAACGTCACGGCTCCGGTTGATCCGAGCGGAACCTGTCCAATTCTTTCGCTCACGTTGGGACCTCTCCACCTCGATCTGCTTGGACTTGTTGTGGACATTCCCAATCCGATTAATTTGAACATTGTTGCGCAATCTGGCCCAGGCAATCTGCTTGGAAACCTGCTTTGCGGTGTAACGAACCTATTGAACGGTGGCGGCGCCCTTAGCCAAGTTGCAAGCGGGTTGAACCAAGTCTTGGCTGGATTGGGGTTATAGAGCCCCCTGATCGGTTCCAAGAAGCCCGAGTCGAGACGCTGATGGATGGCGGACGAGACGGTCTTTGCCGCCATCCATCTCCCTTGGCTCCTGATAACTCAAGCTCAATTAGGGAGTCGAAATGCCCAGTCCGTTTCGCATGGGCGACCAAATATTTCATAGCATTCGCAGTTTGCTTCCAGGCAGAGGTGCTTTCCAATGAAAGCATTAGCGGCTGGAACGTCAAGTGCATTCATGACTGATTTGCACTGCAGATTCGGAGGAAATGTGCAGCTCCAAGAAAATCAGCGAGATTCGAGGTGCATGCGTTCATCACATCCAGAGCAGCGTGAGCATTCACGAATTCAGCTTCCAATTCGAGCAATCGCGATCTTTCCACAAGCCGCCGGTGTACCTCAAACGGCACTACTCCGCGACGTGAACATGTTGGGAGCTTTCTTCTATTGCCAGGAGTCACCGCACTTAGGCCAAACCGTCATTCTCGACTTTTATATTGCGGAACATGGAAATAAGACAGACATTACCTGCGAAGGAATTGTGGTTCGCGTAGAAGCAGGTTCAAGTGGCTGCGCAGTCGGCGTGGGACTGCGGTTTACACATTACGAGCTGATCAGGCAATCAAACCGACTGAGGTGCACACTGCAACCGAAACCGCCGCCTTTTATCACTTGGACTATTGATAAGGTAGAACGCTTGTCTCAAACCAGCCGTACTAATTAGGCCAGCGCCCTTGCACCACTGACCCTCGCTACTGGTCCTAGACGCTAGTGTAGAACGTAGTTTTCTGGCCGAAACAAATGATCGATTATGTCTCGAACCGCGAAAGAGGTAACGGCGTCTATCGTCTTGGGCGCTTTCGTAGGGGCAGTCGCCACTGTCGTTCACTTGTTCCTTATTCCTGAGGATGCGGGAATCAAAACCAACATCATTATCGGGGATTTTGTTGGTGCTCTCATAAGTGTCGGCATTTGCGCCGTTCTACAGTTGCGAGCAAGTCGGGCACGTTTTCTGAATGCCGTCTCAGGCATCGGCATTGTTTGTGAATTCGGTCATCAGATATGCACCGCAGTGTTGCCTTTGTGTTCGGCAGTCCAGACGTTGGGCGATGAGCACGCAATCAAGGTCGCAAATCATGCAATTCAGCGCATCATTCAGGTAGTCAATCGAGCGACGCGGGCATCCAGCTCGCACTCATGAATTCCGGAACTGCCAATGATGGCTGCCGTGATCATGGCAGATCGGGACGATCAGGCCCGAGGATCTGCCAGCCCAACTTCGCAAAAAACTTCAGCCTGCGCCTTCACTTTCTAGCGCAAATGAAACGTGTGCAGATGATCTAAGATCGATATGCCAATCAGGAGGAAAACTCACCTTCGGACAAATCAAGCAGTTGGCAGGCAGAGAGGCTGAAAATAAGTCATCCTTCAGCTGCAAAAGCAAACCAACGCCAGCGAACAGGATCTTGCCCGGATGTTGGGCGTCGATCCAAAGACTCTCCGGTCAGGACTCAAGGAGATCGCGAAAGCAAAGTCGACTGCTATAGACACTTACTCGCGTTTATCAGCGCAACAGGCACATGGCGGAACACATTCTCTCAATTTCCTATGATGAAGCTTTGCTTCGCACGCGCGAGATGCTCCTTCGTGGAAAGGAATATGTAGTTACATCCGGCCTGGGCTTTACGGCAGCGGTTGAACTTTGCCAAAACGCAGACTTCGATCTGATCATTTTGGGACACTCCATTCCTGACCAAGACAAACGCGAACTAATGCGTGTCTTTCTCAAGCACTGCTCCTGCCCGGTACTCGCATTACAACGACAGGGAGAGACTCCTCCCGAAGGCGCTCACGCCCTTGCGTTTTCAGATGATCCTGATAGTTTTCTTCGAGCCGTCCATGAAATTCTGCGCCAATCCCAAATCGAAAGCGGTCCGGCGAATTAGTGAAGTATCAATCAGACATCACCTGATTGACGCTGCTGCCCAGTTGATCACGACCGTGAGCGGATTGCTGCAGCAGAAATTTCTGGTGTCGCGGATCACGTCATAAGAGCGATAGAGGATCGAATGCGACTTACCGTCCAGCGCGGCGTATGGTTCTCGTAAGCAGCAGCTTTCGTGAAATGGGGCGTAATTCCTCAGGATGCTCACGAAGGAATGAGAGGAGGCGGTATTTCTTCCCCTTTCCTCTGTGCGATGTGCCGTTTTCACTTATGTTCTCGTGGAAGAATTCCGGCAGACATGCCGCAACCCGATCATAAATCGAAAGCCAAGTTCGCCTGACAGAGGAAAGCGAGACCGCAAGTTCCTCAGCCAATTCTTCATCTGTGCCGCCTCGCAGAGCAGCAGCCAACAATCGTTGCTCGCTCCGTCTAAAACAGAATTCAGGGCGCTCATACGAAAAGATGGAAGTGCCCGAGAGCCACGGCTTTGCAAACGCCATTTCACGCGTCTCGCCCATGATGTGCGGCATGTCAATAATTTCTTCCGGGGTGGCCGGAACAGAGTCTGCGAATTTGCAGAGTGTGGGATCAAAAAAGCCGCCGCCACTGTTCAAAATTGCTTCCACTCCCATAGGAGAGTCTGCCTGACCGATGAGTTCCTTGATCAGAAATCCGCGATGCAGTTCGATGAAGCTGCCAAAAATGAAATTGAGCACCTCCACCCGTCGCGAATCTTCCACGCTGGTCGCGCCATGCCAACCAAAAAGATTCAGCCCCTCGCGCGTGTTCGCGTCTCGCACTTGCCGGTCGGTAAGAATCGGAGAATCACCGCGAGAGACCCTGCGAACTATTTCCGGTCCGACCCAGAATAACGGAGGTGTTTTGATTTCGCGCAGAAAGCCGTCAGAAACGAACACGCTGACTCCTGCTCCCAGAAGCTCGAAACGATGACGGTGCAATTCCTCGAATACGACAGCTGTAAATGCTTCGCTCCCGAGCAGGCAAAGCCACGTCTTTCGCAAATCTGAAATTGCCGTTCCATAGCGCGGAGCAAGGATAGGATTGGCAGCCACGATTTCCACGCACTTCCCGACGTCATTTGGGCGCATTTGACGATAACGAAATGTCATCGGACTTGCTGGGCGGAAGCCGCGACCACCAATTTGGGTGGTCTTTTACATCCTTATGTTTGTAGCACGACA
>DATEMI010000030.1:0-14004 GCA_035275665.1 Terriglobales bacterium
TCTGGTAGGAATACTCTGAGCATTTCTGATGCCAAGGCAGCCGGCGCGACTGGAGGGGAGGACTTGTCGAGCCAGGCAGTCAGCGAGCTTCCACTCAACAAGCGCGACTTCAGCCAACTTCTGCTTCTGGCTGCGGGCACGATGACCGATTCCAATGGGGCGAACAATTTCACTCAGCAATTTGCGATCAACGGGCAGCGTGGAGTCGAGGCAGTATTCGCCATGGATGGCGCAAACGTCACTGATCCCGAATTTGGCGGCGGCACTTTCACCAACTTCAATGTGGATGCCGTGCAGGAGATCCAATCCAATTCTGGTTGGATGCCCGCCGAGATCGGACGCGGCGCGGCCGGATTCACTGACATCATCACACGTTCAGGCAGCAGCGGCTTTCATGGATCGGTTTTCGAGTTTCTGCGGAATTCGGCGCTTGATGCGCGCAACTACTTCGATCATCCCTCGCCGGCGAATCCGGGGCGCATACCTCCTTTTCGACGCAACGAGTTTGGCTTTACCAATGGCGGGCCTGTTGTTTTGCCCGGTTTGTACGATGGCCGGGGAAAGACCTTCTACTTCGGTCAATATCAGGGATTTCGTCAGGTGTTGGGAACCACACAGGTGATTCCCGTGCCCACTGCAGACGAACGCGCCGGGCAGGACACCACGGCTTTTGCCGGCGATACTCTGTTTGTTCCCGTCGATCCCGGAATTGCGCGAGTGCTCGCGCGTTATCCGTTGCCGAACTTTCCCCAGGGTGCGTACGGGCCGCACACATACGCGACCTCGGCGAAGGTGACGACCAATGCCAATCAATTCTCGATCCGCCTCGATCACAAGCTCAGCGATAAGTCGCAGTTGTTCTTCCGCGTGAACTTCGACAACCTCACCGGACCGACGACGAACCCGGATCAAACCGTGCTCGATCCGAGTTTCGGCGTGCGCTACATCGACCGGCAACGCAATGTCGCGGCTTCGTTCGCGCATGAGGTTTCGCCGCGATTCAGCTTCAAAACGATCTTCAGCATCATTCGCACGACGCCGACGTTTGCCACACCCAATCAGACCGACCCTGCGCTGAAGTTTAACGATGGATTGTTCGAATCGTTCAATGCACCCGCGGGATCGGTGCAAACGGCTTTCGGAAACCTCTTTCAGCTCACACAAAATTTTTCCCTGGCTGCGGGCAAACACCAATGGAAGTTTGGCGGAGAAGTGCGCCTGAACCGCGACACGACCTATTTTGGCACCAGCCCAAATGGGGAATATGATTTCGGCGGCGGTATCGCATACGCGCCGGTAAACATTCCTTCCCAAAGTGGAACTCATGACATTCGCGCCGGCGATCCACTGCCGGATACACTGAGCAGCCTGCTTACTGGAAGTCCGTTCGCGTACAACATCGGCGTGGCGCCTTCGTATTTCTCGAATGGCGAGCACATCGGCCCGGCTGCGATTAACCGCAATTCCGGAGGCCTTTATTTTCAGGATACATGGAAGATCTCTAATCGCCTGGTGCTCGATTACGGCTTGCGTTACGAGATCTACACTCCCATTTCGGAACGAGCGAAGCGCACGTCGAGCTTCCGCCTCAGCCCAGGCGCGAACGGTACAGCGGAACAGTTCGTCGTGAATCCTCAGCCCGGCTACAGCCGGAATCTGAACGGTTTCGGGCCGCGCGTCCAACTCGACTGGCGAGCGACTGAGAACCTCCACGCGCACATCGGCGGCGGTATCACGACGATTCCGCCCAACATCTGGCAGGATAATTTCCTAACAGGTTCGACGCCGTTCGTCGTCTATCCGCGACTGGTTGCGGCGCCTGGCGCTCCGATTCGCTATGGGTTTCAAATCACTCCTGCGGAACTGCCTCGCGTCTTTACCCCCGATGGCAAGGATATTTTCGCCGGTGGCAGCACCAAACTGGTTCCCGCGAACACCGTCATGGACGTGAACCGGTACGAGCAAGACGTGGCAGCGCTGTCGCCCAGCCATCGCCTCACTCCTCTCGATCTCTTTGGCATCTCGCAGAATTTTGGCAACGGTTATCTGGAAACCTGGACCGCAGGCCTGGAGCGCCATTTCGGGAATATTACGGCCGACGCGAGTTACATCGGTACCGCAGGAGTCAAGCTGCCCCGCATCACGTTTCCCAATGGATTTCAGGGAGCGTCCCCCGGCTTTGCGCCTTATACGCAGTTCGATGCGAGCGGAAACGTGATCGGCGGATTTGGCGTAGAACAGGTTGTCACCAACAACTCCCATTCCAGCTATCATGCGTTGCAAACATCGCTGCAAGGCACGTTCGGCAACGGTGGACCTGGCCTGCAAGCAAGCTACACCTGGTCGAAGTCGCTCGACGATACGAGCACTGTGGTAGGCGGTGGACCGGGCGCCGGCTCGGTGACGCTTCCACTTCCCCAGGATCCATTTGATACTCATGCCGAAAAGGGACCGTCAACGTTCGACGTGGCGCATGCCTTTTCGCTCAGCGTTGCTCAAGACCTGCACGTGGACAGCATTGGCTTTCTTGCGCCGGTGAGCACAAAATTTACGCGCGGCTGGGAACTGCTCAGCATTTCCAGCATCAACAGCGGATTGCCTTTTACTGTCTATTCCGGTGTGCAACAGACGGGCGCAGGATCAGGTGGAAGCGATCGTCCCGATCTGATCGCAAGGCCCGATCTTTCCACTGCGCGCGCGGTGCGCGAAGACTACTTCGGACGCGGCGCAAACAATGCCTCGTTCTTTTCCATCCCTATTCACTTGCCAGACGGCACGGGTCCAAACCAGGGCCGATTTGGAACTCTTGGAAGGAACAGCTTCCGCGGGCCGGCGTTCTACAACTACGATTTTGCATTGATTAAAGACACGCCGTTCGGTACGCGCAGAAGCGGCACGGAGATAGTGGACCTGCAGTTCCGCGCCGAGTTCTTCAATCTGTTCAACATTGTCAATATGGGTCTGCCTGCAAACGTGGTGAAAGGTTCCGGGTTCGGAGTGATCAGCAAGACCGCGAACAACTCCCGCCAGATACAATTTTCGCTAAAAGTCATTTACTGAAGCTCTCCATCTGGTTGGAGGAAACACTTTCAATTCTCGTTGTTAAGCGGCCGCTACCGCTCACGTCTGCAGTTCACATCGCAATTGTGCTGGGAAGCACTTCCTGCAGCCTCGCTTTCAGTGAGCGAAGCGCGAAAGGTTTTTGCAGAAGAACAGAATCGCGAAAGTTTTCGGGACCGCCAAGCTTGTCTTCGGCGTAGCCCGATATAAAAATGACTTTCATATCGGGAAATCGTTGCTTGAGATTGCGAGCGAGCTCGGGGCCATTCATTTCAGGCATGATCACATCGGTAATCAGAGCATCGATGCGCAACGGCTGAGATTCCAATAGAAGCAGCGCCGCCGCTCCATTCGGTGCGTCCAGAACCCGATACCCTTCGCCCGTGAGATAGTCGCGAACCGGTTCGCGCAGGCCGACTTCATCTTCCACCAGGAGCACTGTCGCTGAGGGCCTGTGCTCTTCAGACATGTCCGGCCGCGCAGACTGTGGGCGATCGGCCTGCATATTTTCAATGAGTGGGAGATAAATGGTAAACGTCGAGCCTATTCCCGATTGACTGTCTACCTTGATCCAGCCTCCGCTTTGTTTCACGCTGCCGTAAACGGAGGACAGTCCCAATCCTGTACCTTCCCCCACCGCCTTCGTAGTGAAAAAAGGCTCAAAGACGCGCGCCCGAGTTTCTGCGTCCATGCCGACGCCAGTGTCGGAGACCTTTATCACGACGTAGTCGCCCGGCGCGACTTTGGCGTCTTCGTTGCCGATCGGTTCGTCGGAGACGAACGTTGCGTTTTGCGCTGTGATGGTGAGAGTTCCGCCCTGCGGCATAGCGTCGGCAGCATTGGTCGAAAGATTGATGAGCACTTCCTGGAGTTGAACAGGATCAACACGCACTCTTCCCAACTCGGCCTGACAATGGCAATTGACGGAAATGTTCTCGCGAATCGTGCCTCGCAGCATCGCGGCGATCTCGTGGAGTGCGCGTGCGGTATCGAGCACTTGAGGCGTGAGCGTCTGCTTCCGGCTGAAAGCCAGGAGTTGATGAATGAGGGTGCTCGCGCGACGAGAAGCATTCAGTATGGCGTCTGCTTTGCGCTTTTGCGTCGCCGACTGCAACTCCGGTAACAGCATCTCGGCAAAGCTGCTGATGACCATGTGCAGATTATTCAGCTCGTGTGCCATGCCACCTGCGAATCCGCCGATTGAATCGAGCTGTTGAATGCGCTGCAGATGCTGTTCCAGCGCCTTCTTCGCGGTGAGATCCTCGACAGTTCCTTCGATCACCTTGTCGGCGCCGGGTACATCCGGCACTAATTGCGCGATGAGGTGTATCGAAATCAGAGAGCCGTCTTTGCGTTTCCACTGAAGATCACCCTCGAAGCGACTAGACGATGCAACGGAGCTGACAACAAGCGACCGGTCAGAAGGTGCTACGTAGAGCGACTGGGAGAGGCGCAGGCGCCCAAGTTCGTCGCTAGAGTTGTATCCCAACATCCGCACGAGAGCTGGATTGATAATCAGGAAGCGATCGCCATTGGCAGACGATCTGAAAATCCCGTATGGAGAATTCTCGACTAGAGACCGGAATTTTGCTTCGGAGGGATTGCGAGATTTTTGCATCTAGCCGGACTCTAGTGACGCGATTGAATCGGTTCAGATGGTCACAATGACTGCAGTCTGAGTCTGGCGCTCAGGATGAACTGGCGCAATGTGTTGGATTGCTAATTTCTGCCTTGCGTGGCCTCCAGCAGTGCTGGTATTTGGAACCCGACTGTTGCGATTGCCTCTGCCGCGTCCATGAGCGGCTTTGAGCGGTATTCAAGAAGAAACCTCGGTTGCAGTCTTCACAATGGAAGCAGAGTTCATTGCTCCGGCGATCTTCGGCCACGCATGCCACAGCTTCGGCTATAACCGTGCTAATCCGTCCAATAGGTCGGCAATTGCCGGCTGAGGTTCGGCAGGAGCGATGGCTGAACAGACACCCATTTGCTTTTGAACGGAGTCGAGCTGGTGCTTCAGAACCGAGAAGTCCTCTTGCGGCATCGAAGAGAACTTTACGCCAGCACGATTATGCTTCACCCACACAACACGGCCGATGGCATGAATCGTGGAGTTCGTGTTTGGCAGCGGAAAGTCCACCCGTACGCAATCGCGTACGCCCAGTTCAGAATCGGTATGCAAGCACAATCCGCTGTGGCTCAGGTCAACGATTGTCGCGGAAAACGATAGGCTGCCTGCTTTTACTTCGACCGGAATCTTCACTAAAGCGCGAAATGCAGTCCTGCGCTGCCGGATCATCGAACCATAAGCGGCTCTCATGCAGCGTAAGGCGTGTTCGGAAGTGCCCGGTTTTTGCATAGCGATAGCTACACCGGCATTAAACGCAGCGTTCATCTCATCCGAGGTGTTCACTACAGCGATGGTAAAGCACTCATTGTTCAGCTCGGACATGCGAAGTTCTTGCATCATCTTGTGCGTTTGTCCGGTCCATTCGAGGATGGCACAGTCGAGCACTCGCTCAGAAATCGCTTTGAGCGCATGCGCATCGTCCATGCAAAGAACAACATCGATCGCCAGATCATCCAAAATGCGATTCATCATGCAAAGCAGTTCTGTGTCTTTGCATAAAAACATGCCGTTCAAGGCTATCGCCGCTTTCACCAGAGTCCTCCAGTCACCTTTGACTCACTAACTAAGCTCGCGGATCAGGATCTGAGCAGTTGCTCTAACTACACGACACGCTCAAGTATGTATCGTCCAATCACCAGCAAAACTTTAACGCGTCCTGATCCCTAGATTTCTCTAGCGTGGATTCGCAGCCTCAACTCGCAAATGCCAGGCGTTCTATCGCAGTAACCAGTACACCGCCGTGGTTCTGCAGCCGTTTCTGTCAATCCGATCTTGCAGGTCTATGTCGCAAGTAACCGAGATTAGAAAGAATTAATCCTCTTCTAAGCCGGCTCTTAAACTACGACGCTACACTGCCTTCCAATTTGGACTATCAGATTCATTTCCGATCCTCGAAATGAACGCAAACGAACCAGATCTGCGTTCAGCAGATAGCGCATCCGGAGGTTCAAGGACCATGAAAACCATGCCAAAGAGCCCCAAGTTGAAACATGCAAACCGCTGCAAGTCCGCGCGCCTTAACGCGAGAGAACGCGAAGGGCTGTTATTGGAACACCTGCCGTTGGTGCGCTACATAGCTTCCAGCATCCACGCCCGTCTTCCGCAACATGTACCGATGGACGATCTGGTGCAGGCAGGAGTCATAGGTCTGATTCAGGCAATCGACAATTTCGATCGCAACAGGAAAGTGTCACTTAAAGGCTACGCCCAGCTTAGAATTCGAGGGGCCATTCTCGACAATCTACGTGATCTTGACTGGAGTCCTCGAAGCTTGAGGGCGATGGCCCGCCGTATCGAGTCCGTGCAAACTCTCTTGCGTGAAAGGTTGGGACGCTCTCCGGAAGACGAGGAGGTCAGCAGCGAACTCGGAATCAGCCTGAAAGAGTACCAGAAGCTTTCATCGAACATTCAGGGACTAGATATAGCGCGATTGTCCATTGGACCGTTCGAGGATGATGTTGACGACTCTCTCGAGCAAGAAATACCAGATCCCAAAGGACAGGATCCTTTCAGCCTATACATGGATACCGAACGCCGCGCAGCGCTTGTCGATGCGATGACACAGTTGAGCGATCGCGAACGCCAAGTGCTCTCGCTGTACTACTTCAATGAACTTACGATGAAGGAGATCGGCAGGACAATGGGAGTTGGAGAATCGCGCGCATCCCAGCTTCATTCGGCCGGATTGAAATCATTGCGTTTTTGCCTGGCGCCGACAGTTGGCGTTGTGCGCTATATGAAGATATCGACTTCACACCTCACCGAAGCCTCAGCACAGATATAGCGATGCCCACTGTCAATCCATAAACGGCTCTGACCACCGCGGCTACGAGGCTTGGTAGTAGGGAATCAGCAGGTTTTACGCTGGTCGGTTCCCATGATGCTGCCGAAATCGAGTTGGTTTGCACTGCTGCTGCTTTCCGCCTGTTGTTGCAAGCTGCTTGGTCAAACGCCTGACACTGCCGCCATAATTGGCGAAGTTCGCGACGCCTCAAATGCGTTGATTTCCGGCGCGACGGTGAGCGTGTCCAACGCCCTCACTGGACTGGGGCGAACTACATCCACTGACAATCAAGGGAAGTTTTCCCTGGCCGGACTCCCTGTTGCAGGAACTTACATATTGACCGCGAGCAAGTCCGGATTCACAGACGCACGCGTTGAGGGTTTAACACTCACAGCCGGAAGGACAGCCGACGTAAACCTCACGCTGAATGTTTCTGGTGGCGCCACTGCTATTGAAGTGACTGGGATTTTCGGTGAGGTTGCTACCGATCAACCGCAGCTTGGTGAACATATCAGCTCGGTTCAGGCAGACGCGGCTCCGCTGCTGAATCGCAGGATAAGCTATCTGCCTCTGCTGAATTCTGCAAACCGACCAGCGCTCAATCAGGGCGATGCCTTCATGAATCAGAACCTGTTTACTACTGCGGGCGCGGGACGTCGCCAGACATCGTTCGAACTTGACGGTAGCAGCGGCAATGACAGTTGGGGACGGCAAACACTCTTTACTAATGTGCCGCTTGCCGGCGTGCAGGAGATGACTGTACTCGAGAATTCCTTTTCCGCCGAATATGGTTTCACCATGGGCGGCGTCGTGAATGTTGTCACCAAGAGCGGTGGTAATCAGTACCACGGGGAAGTGCTGGGAGCATTTCGCCCCTCTGATACGGCTGCCACTCTCTCAGGTTTTACTCCCAGCAACGTAAATGGAAATTCGATTACCTCGGATTCTTTGAAGCAGTTCTCGGCGGCGTTGGGCGGACCCATTAGCCATGCTCAACGCACGCACTTCTTCTTTTCTGGCGAGTACACCTGGGAAGATCGGAGTTCACCCATCACTAACAAAATTGCGACCGGCTCTTTCGAAGGTCATTATCGCGGATGGTTGGGGCTCGCGCGCATCGATCACCAGATCAACGAACGCAACAATCTCTTCTTCCGCAGCAGCGCCGACAGTTTTCACGATACAAATCCCAATGGCGTAGTTGGTGGCAACAACCTTCCGACAGTGGATCGGATCTTCAAGCGGCGAACGTATTCTCAGGAATTTGGCGAAACCGCGGTCTTGAGCTCTTCGTTAGTGAACAATGCACGGGTTCAGTTTCAATTGGCTTCGCCGATCACCGAGTTCGATCCCGTTATCTTTGGCGCGCAGTTCACGGTTCCGATTGCGGGAGTGGGAAACTTCGTTAGTGGAACATCGCAGGCAGCAGAGCTGCAGAACAGACAATACGACTTTAGCGACACATTGGCCGTGAGTAGGGGGCGCCATCAGCTTCGCTTTGGAGCTACTATCCTTCACGCTCACAGCGGTGGCAATGGAAAGGAATTCGGCGGTCCTAGCTTCCTGGGAGCATTCGTTTACAAATCATGCGATCCAGCCACGACAGCCTGCCAAAGTCCGAGCTATCTCAACGATATCTCCAACGTAAGCACCTATAGCCAGAGCTTTGGGAATGCGACTTACAGCGTGGATGACACGCTCTGGGCGTTGTTCACCCAAGACAACTTTCGCCTCAGGCGTGATCTAACGCTAAATCTTGGCCTGCGCTACGAACAGCAGACATTTACAGATGCGCGCAAGAGCTTCGCGCCTCGCGTGGGCTTCGTTTACAACGTCGATGGAGCGGGAGCAACCGTCCTGCGCGGTGGCTTCGGCATCTACTACGCTCAAGTGGTGGACAACGCGGCGGCAAATTACGCTCTCTCCGGCCCGACTGGATTCTTCAACTTCACCGCGGAGGCGGGGCAGATCGGTTTCCCGACAAGTGTCAGCGGCGCGCCTCTGTCATCAATTCCGGCTGGTGCACCGCTGCCGGTACGCAGCCTTTATATTCGTCCTGGACGAGCCAGCTACTACAACCAGTTCTTTCCCGTTTCGACACTTATCGGATATCCGAACGCTCTGCTGAATCCTTATTCAGAGCAGTGGACTCTGGGTGTCGAGCGGCAGCTTGCGCCAAACTGGGTGCTCAGTGCCGACTACATGGGCTCTCACTCCTTGCGTGTGGTTCGTCCGCTCGACGTCGATCCACCAGCATCGACAGCGCGCGTGATTACGCTATCAGGAACACAGTCCGTGCGCTCCGCGCAGGCAGCCAACTGTACGCGACCATTGTGGATCGCCTTTTATGCGCAGCTTGGAACCGCGTGTCCGGCGCAGGCGACGAGCCCACAGCCGGCATACGCACAGATTCTCAGCGACGTGAATAACGGATACGGCTACTATCACGCGCTCGACCTGACTCTGAACCATCGCTTCACCAATCGCTTTCTGATGCTCGCGAGTTATACGTGGTCTCATGCCACCAACAACGTCGATCCTGATGTACCGGGGCAGAATCCGAACGATCCGAATGTAATTGGTCATGAGGAGTATGGAAACGCGATTTTCGATCAGCGGCACCGGTTCGTGTTGAGCGGCTTCTATGTTGCCCCATTCAAGATCACCCTTGGCGGAATCGCCACACTGGCTTCAGGTCTGCCTTACAACCTGACTACCGGCGCAAATAACTTCGGAGATCCGGGTAGCACGGCCGACCGCCCTTTGATCAATGGCGCAATCGTCGGGCGTAATACGGGAAGAGGAAGCTCGATTTATGAAATCTCGCCTATGATCGAGCGTCCTTTCCGACTCTCATCCGAGCGCGTGCAGCTTACCCTGCGCGCCGAGGCATTCAATGTATTCGATCATCCGAATTTCGTCGGCTTCAATGGTGTTTATGGAAATCGAAACACTCCTCCGCTTGGCGCGAACGGTCAGCCGGCCATCGGCCAGCCGCTGATTGGGATTACGAATCAGCTTCCGGCGCGCTCGCTACAGTTCCAGGCGGGACTGAACTTTTGACTCTGAACTGCGCTACACTCGACCTGCAGTAAAAACTGCTGAATGTGGTTGAGACGAAAATCCGGAGTGAGCGCAGCGCCAGTCGAGCAGCTTGGCAAGCTGGAATCTGAGCTTATGGAACTGATTTGGCAACTCGGCGAAGCGAGTGTGCGCGCTCTCCACGCTGAATTGGCTCCGCGGCTCGCCTATACCACCATAATGACCACACTCGATCGGCTTTTCAAAAAGGGAATTCTGAATAGGCGCGCGGTGAATCGTGCCTTCTATTACAGCGGCCGCATCAATCGCGAGCAGTATCAGCATCAACTCACTCGGCATCTGCTTGGAATCGCCGCAGATGAGGCCGGCAGCCAACATATCGTGCTCTCATCGTTCGTCGATTATGTGAGCGAGTCGGATCTGGATCTGCTCGATGAGTTAGACGGACTCATCAAGGCAAAGCGACGGAGCTTGAGAAAGCACAAATGAGCGAATTCGCAATCTTGTGCATTGCCGTGTGTCTCTCGGCGGCGGCTCTTTCCATTGTCGCAGGGGTTGTTGCCGTTCACCTGTCGTGGATGTGCTTGTGTCGGATCGGTCTTCAGCGTTGCCTTCAGCGGCATCCAGACCTGTTGTTCTTTATTCGCACGCTGCCGCTCAGTGTTCCAGCATCCCTGGTTCTGTTTGCCGTTCTGCCGTCTTTTTTAATCATGGAGCCGCGCGAGACCACTGAGAAGCCCGAGTGGTTGCTCCTGGGATTGGCAGCATTCTCTCTCATGGGTGTTGGAGTTTTTGCTCTGAAATTCGCGGGCACGTTCCGAGACACCCGGCGGGCCCAGCGCGAGTGGATGCAATCTGCTCGACGTCTCGATTCACCGGCAGCCATTCCCATTTACGAACTGCAGAATCCCGATTCCCTCGTTGCAGTGGTCGGGACTGTGTCTCCGCGAATCTTCATCGGCAAGCGCATTCTTAGCTCACTCACACCGGAAGAGCTGCAGGCCGCGGTCGCGCATGAAATAGCGCACGTCCATTCGCTCGACAACCTTAGGCAAACTCTTCTGCGCGCGAGCCGCATTTTCTCCTTATTTGCTCCAATCGATCGTGCGTTCCGCAGCGCCGCAGAAATCTCCGCCGACGAGCGGGCGATGCAATCCCTCATCTCGCCACTGGATCTTGGTAGCGCGATTGTCAAAGTAGCCCGTTTCAAGGCGCCCTTGCCATCCATTTCTGCCAGCCATTTGGTGCCCGAATCCCAGGGGGCAGCGTTGCAGTTGAGAATCAATCATCTGCAGGCTTTGCTGAACGAGGAAACTAATCCGTCAGGGGCGGGGAAGTACGGCTGGATCGTTGCATCGATGCTGGTGATCGTCTATCTCGCGAAGCTTCAGTTCTGGTTGTTACTGGCGCATAAGTTTACGGAAGTGCTAGTCCGCTGAAGCTCATCGCCATCCCGGCGCAGCCGCTCCGTGAGCGCACGTGCGAACGCGGTACAGGTGTTCCGTGAACCAGTCGTTCGCACGCGGCATTTGCAGATTTACGCCGCTATTGTGAATTGAAAGTGGACAAGCACAAGCTTCTTCTCGCAGCAATCGATGAGGCGCGGAAAGGTCTGAAGGAAGGTGGACTGCCGATTGGATCGGTGCTCGCGAATGCGAATGGCGAGATCGTTGCCGCCGGACATAACCTGCGTGGCCAGACAGGCGACCCTACGGCACACGCTGAGGTCGTCTGCATCCGCAATGCCGGCCGACGGAGGGACTGGAATCGGCTGGTACTGGTGAGCACATTGAGTCCATGCGTGATGTGTACCGGGACGGCGCTGCTCTTCAAAATCCCGACCGTGATCATCGGCGAGAACGCCAACTTCAAGGGCGCTGAAGATCTCTTCACGCGCGCCGGTGTGCAGCTCGTGAATATGGACGATCCAGAGTGCAAGTCCCTCATGCGCACCTTCATCTCGGAGCATCCGGACCTTTGGAACGAAGACATCGGTCTGTAGATTCGTTCGTCACAAACTGCGGTTACTGCCGTGTGGCCAGAAACGATTTTGTCACTCCCTGCACGACCTGATCGTGTGAATAATGCCTAGCTCTCGCCGGATTGGCCTTTACTCCTCCTGCACTCGCCTTGGCCAAGCCGGTCGTGAATTCCATGCAACCAGAAAAGCGAGTTCGGGTGATGTTGCCGGTGCGGCTGCAGCGAGAATCCGATGCGCCGCCTCGAAAAAAGATATCGGCATGCACCTTCGATATTTCCGAACACGGCGCGAGAATCGCCGGCCTGCAGGAAATGTTCGCGAACGGCGACGTCCTGATCGTTGAGCGCGGCAGCAAACGCGCGAAATACAAAGTGGTATGGGTAGGAAAAGCTGGAACTCCGCTGGGCGGCCATGCCGGTATGCAACTCGTCGAAGGTCAGGAGTCGATTTGGGATGTCGAGATCGCCGAACTCCAAGAGGAGTATGAGCCGATTATCCTCGACGACAGCCTGATCCCAACGCATCGTGAGGCGACGTTTGCGGCGGGAAAAGCCAAAGTAAAAATTCCTGGAGCAAATGGCCAGGCGGAAGGACACCTGGTACAGCTCTCAGAGCGAGAATGCACGCTGCTGCTAGACAGGGAATATCCCCGCAATAGCGCGGTCGCATTATTTATCAGCGGTGAAGGATTCGATTTGCGCTGTCGGGGGATTGTGCGCGCCTACGCAAGTGGACATCTCATTGTGGATCTGAACGAGATTCGCCGCGGAGATCGGCGGCTCTTTGATTATCTCTTCACTCTCGGAGATGCGAGCTGAGGCTTGATTCACTATCCCCAGCTCCTAAACGAGGAGGACGGGCTGCTTTTCTCCCAGCGTTTCTTCCTTATAATCAATCTACACCGATGAAAGCTTACGTTTACGTCACTCTCAAGACCACGGTTCTCGATCCTCAGGGAAAGACGATTCAGGGGGCTTTGAAGAAGATGAATTACAAGGGAGTGGATGACGTGCGGCAGGGCAAGTATTTTGTCTTAACTTTGGAGCCGAATCTGAAAAAGGACTCGGCCAAGAAGGAAGTTGAGCGCATTGCGCGTGAGGTATTAACCAATCCCGTGATCGAGGAATTTTCCTACCGCTTGGAGGAGTGAGTCCCCTTAGCGCTCCGGAATCTGTCAGATTGCGCGATTTCGCGGTAAGCTTCTGAGCAGCAGCTCGCATCCATTCTCGTAGGCTCCTGCTGTAATCCCCTTTCGGATAAAAGGACGCGGTTTGATATGTGCGGCATCGTTGGATATGTAGGTCAAAAGAGCGTTGTGCCCGTGATTATCGAGGGCCTGCGCAAGCTGGAGTATCGCGGATATGACTCGGCGGGCATCGCCGTTGCCGGCAATGGCGATGGACTGCAGGTACGTCGCGCTGAAGGCAAGCTGCGGAACCTCGAAGATGTGATCCGCCACAAGCCACTGGAAGGTTCTTACGGCATCGGCCACACGCGCTGGGCCACTCACGGACGCCCGACTGAGGAGAACGCCCATCCGCATCGGGACTGCACCGGCCGGGTTGTTGTGGTCCACAACGGCATTGTCGAGAACTATCTCTCGCTGAAGAAGCGGCTAATCGAAGAAGGACACAAGTTCTCAACTGAGACTGACACCGAGGTAATCGCGCATTTGATCGAAAATGCGCTGAAGAGCGCAAATGGGAATCGTCCGTCTCTGGAAGATGCGGTCCGGAAAACCGTCAAGCAGCTTACGGGCGTATTTGCGCTGGTTGTGATTAGCGCGGACGATCCAAACAAAATCGTCGCGGCGCGCAATGGTCCGCCTGCGGTGATCGGGCTGGGACAGAACGAGTACTTCGTTGCCTCCGACATTCCGGCGATCCTTCATCACACTCGTGACCTCTTCTTCTTGGCAGATGGCGACCTGGCAATCATCACGCCTTCCGGCGTGCAGCTCACGGATTTCGATGCGAAGCCCATTCAACGTCAGGCCCAGCGCGTTACCTG
>DATEMI010000031.1:0-2833 GCA_035275665.1 Terriglobales bacterium
GAGGTGATCCTCGAAGCGATCGAGAAGGCGGGCTACACAGCAGGTGAGCAGATTGCCATTGCACTGGATCCGGCAGTGAGCGAGCTGTACAGCGATGGTAAGTACGTCTTCAAGAAGTCTGACAAGAGCACAAAGGATTCGACGCAGATGGTGCGCTTCTGGTCTGACTGGGTGAAGAAATATCCAATCGTCTCGATCGAAGACGCATTAGCCGAAGATGACTGGGAAGGCTGGAAGGCACTGACGGAGGAAATCGGCGACACGGTGCAGCTCGTCGGCGACGATCTCTTCGTGACCAATACGGAACGACTGCAACGCGGGATCGATGAAGGCTGCGCAAACAGCATTCTGATCAAGGTGAACCAAATTGGAACGGTAACGGAAACGCTGGAAGCCATCGAACTGGCCCGGCGCAACGGCTACACGGCGATCATCAGCCATCGATCCGGCGAGACAGAAGACACGTTCATTGCCGATCTGGTAGTCGCCACTGGCGTCGGACAGATTAAAACCGGATCTGCATCTCGCACCGACAGAATTGCGAAATATAACCAACTCCTGCGCATTGAAGAAGAACTCGGCCGCGCCGCAGGATTCCTCGGCATTGAGGCCCTCAATTACCACGGGGAACTGGGAAAGAAAGCAGGAGCGGCTTAGCGCTCTAGAGGATGTTTGTATGAAGCACTTGTTTGCGATCTGCGTTCTGATTCTGGCTGGTTCCGTTGCTGCTGCCACCCAGGCTCCTGCTCAAAATCCGGTGACGCAGGCGTCGCCACAAACTGACGCGGAACGCGCCGCCAAGCGCGCTGAGATCCGCAAGCTGATCGAGCTCACAGGTGCAGCTAACATTTCCGCCGACGCTCTGCAGAAGATGATTGAGCCCTTGAAGGCCAGCTATCCGCAGGTACCCGAAGAGTTCTGGAATACGTTTATCCATGAAGTGCATTCCGACGAACTGATCGATCTCGTGATCCCGATTTACGACAAGTACTACACGCGTGACGAAATCCAGGAGCTGACTCACTTCTATCAATCGCCCGTGGGCCAGAAAACCATCAAGGTGCTTCCGAAGCTCTCCGCCGAAGCGATCGACGCAGGGCAGGAGTGGGGGCGCATGGTCGCCGACCGCGCGATGCGTAAGCTTCGTGAAAAGGGTTACGACAAAACATCTTCGAACGCTACGGAGCACTTACCCACCGGACAATAATTTCCGAAATGAAAAATACTCCCCTGGTTCTTACGATCCTCGATGGTTGGGGATATCGCGCCGAAACCAAAGCCAACGCCATTGCTCTTGCGCGCAAGCCGAATTACGACGCTCTGCTGCGCGACTTTCCCAACACGCTCGTACACACCAGCGGCCGTTATGTTGGTCTACCGACCGGACAAATGGGCAACAGCGAAGTCGGCCACTTGAACATCGGCGCCGGCCGAGTGGTGTACATGGACATCACAAAGATCGACGTGATGGTCGAGAACGGCGAGTTTTTCTCGAACCCGACGCTGCTTTCAGCGATGAAGAACGCTCGCTCAGGCGGGCGTCGCCTGCACATCTTCGGCCTGCTCTCCGACGGCGGAGTCCATTCTCACCAGAATCATCTTTATGCGCTGCTGCGGATGGCCAAACAAAATGGCGTTGATCGCGTGTTCGTCCACGCCTTCATGGATGGACGCGACACTCTGCCCACCAGCGGCGCTGAGTACCTTGAACGCCTTCAACAAAAGATGCGCGAGCTCGGCTGCGGGCACGTCGCAAGCGTGAGCGGACGCTACTACGCGATGGACCGCGACAAACGTTGGGAGCGCGAGCGCAAAGCCTACGACGCGATGGTCAACGGTAAAGCTGAAGGCGGAACTTACATCGACGCGGTGCGAGGAGTGAAAGAATCCTACAACCGCGATGTGACCGATGAATTCATCTTGCCGTTTGCCTGTGTCGATAATCGCGGCGAGCCGCTTGGCACCATTCGTGACGATGATAGTTGCATTAACTTCAACTTCCGCGCGGATCGTGCTCGCCAGATTACGCGTGTGCTCGCGCGCAACAGTGCAATTACGAAACAGCACGGGAACGATCTGCCTGACGCTGAGGCGCTCGAGAAGGCGATTCCAGCCGGCGCGACTCCGAAGAATCTTACGTATATCTGCATGACGCGATACGACAAACAGTTTGACCTTCCGTTCGTTGTGCAGCCGGATTCGCTGACCAATATCCTCGCCAATGTCATGGGGGGCGAAGGTCTGCGGAATCTGCGCGTCGCCGAGACGGAGAAGTACGCACACGTCACCTATTTCTTTAACGGCGGAGTCGAGCAGCCATTTCCAGGTGAAGAGCGCGTGCTGGTTCCTTCTCAGAAAGTTGCAACCTACGATCTAAAGCCCGAAATGAGCGCTGAAGGGATCGCCGATGCGGTAGTCGATGCCATTGAACGCGGCAGTTTCCAGGTGATCATCGTCAACTTCGCCAATGCCGACATGGTGGGCCATTCGGGGAAAATCGAGCCGACCGTGAAAGGCGTCGAGACCGTGGATGCCTGTCTTGGACGAATCTTCAAAACGGTGAAGCAGAAAGGCGGATCGATGATCGTCACTGCCGATCATGGCAATGCCGAAATGCTTGTCGATCCGGTTACGGGCGGTCCGCATACCGCGCACACTCTTAATCCCGTGCCGTTTGTAGTCGTGAGCGACGAAAACAAGAATTTTGGGTTGCGTTCCGAAGGCGCGCTGCAGGATATCTCGCCGACTGTCTTGGCGATGCTTGGCATCTCGCAGCCGAAGGAGATGACCGGGCACGATCTGAGGGTGACGCGGTGAGCGGACTCGTCAAATT
>DATEMI010000032.1:0-3705 GCA_035275665.1 Terriglobales bacterium
TGTCATTCCGAAACGAATGCTCGTGCGTGGAGCTCGCGCAAGCTGCCGGGAGGAATCTACTATCTGCCTGGCTCAACATTGTGAGGGTTCGTAGAGATTGCTTAGCCAAAACGCGGCGTTGGGAATGACAGGGATGCGAACTAGAACAACTTGTACCGAAGATAGATCAACCCCGCTGCAGCCGTGCCGCCGGTAGCCGCGCCGAGCCAGAAATTCTGCCAGCGAGTATTGACCGTGCGCATGATCCGTCGATCGTTAGAGATGAGGAGGATGAAAATTAACGTAGGAATGAGCATCGTTCCCGCCAAAACCATCGACCAGTAGAGCGCTTTGACCGGATTGATCCGCAGGTAGTTTGCGCTCGCGGCAACGAACACTGCCGCCGAGATCAGCATGTAAAAGCGTTTGGCCTCCCACGGCTTCTCACTCAGCCCTGACTTCCAGCCAACTGCCTGCGCCAGGTCAAAGCACATTGAAGCCGTCAGCACGGGGAGGGCGACCATCCCCGAACCGATGATGCCGATTGCGAACACAATCGGTCCCCAGTCGCCGACGGCAGGCCGCAGTGCCTCGGCAGCCTGACGAGTCGTCATCTCCGGAGCATTGTTGAAATGCAGCACGGCGCTGGCGGCAATCATGATGGAGCACGCAAGCACAAAAGTGACCGCGGTCGAGAGCACCGAGTCGGCGCCGTGGTGCTCGTGCTCCGGATCGCTGCGCGAACTTGTCTGCCAGATGATGATGTACGGCGTAAGAAAGGATCCAAAGAGGGCAACGATGTTTTCGGCGTAGTCAGATGTCGCCTGCATCCGTGGCAGAAAGACATCGTGAAGCAGACTGCCAATGCTGGAGTGCGTCAGCACTGCCGCAGCTACGTACAAATAGAGCGGGAGAGACAAGATCACCAGAGCGCGGGTGATCTTTTGGTAATCCTGAAATACCAGGATGTACCAGACAAAGAATGCCGTCGCGGCAATGAAAAACATTCGCGAGAGGCCGGTAAGAATCGAGAAGGCGTCCGACACAGCCATGATATCGGCGATTACAACGGCCAGGTTCGTAACGATTGTCAGCACGGCGCCCGTGATCGCGTATTTGCGACCGTAGTGATCGCGTACGAGATCGAGTAATCCTTGTCCCGTCTGCACGCCGATGCGGCTGGTGACTGAAAAAATCGCCAGCAGGAACGGAACGATCAGGAAAACGACCCAGAACAGCGAATGGGCGAAGGCTGCCCCCGCTATCGTGGCTGTCACAACGGCTGACGGATCGAGGTTCGCCGATCCCGTGACGATTCCCGGTCCGAGCCGCCAAACGTTCCAACTTCTTTTAGGGCGAGCCTCACCTTCAGTCGCCGGGAATCTCACTACTTTGCCGCGATCGTCGGGAGAGCCTTTTCTGGGTGGAGCGTTAGGGAATTTTGGGAAGTTCACGCCGTAGGTCTCTCTCGATTTTGCGTTCATGCCAGAGCCGCAGCGGGCGACTGTAGGTGATCACGCCGAAGGCCGCAATCGCTGCCAAAAGCAGCGTGTTGCTGGCCCATAGCAGGATGCGGGCGATCTTTGTATGTGAAATTTGCTGCAGAACTGCGGCATTGGCGGGCGTAAGTAACAAGGCCGCAGCCAATAGCATTAGGCCGACACCCGCCAGCAGATTGGTCGCGTTCTTCGCCCAGCGGCCACGCGCGTGGTAATCAGCAAACAGGCGGAAGCCATAGGTCGTGAGCGCTCCTATGAGCACGAAGTTCACGATCACTGCGATGGCGGCGCGCAGGTGCATCTCTGCTTCGTAAGACGCAAAGCAGAAGGCGCGGGTTGGAATCCAGAGTAGCTGGATTTCTCTGAGCGTTCGTGGCCAATCCCGCCAGTCCTATAATTTGCTCGAACACCCGTGTCTGGCAACGATCAGAACCGTTCGCGTCGCAAGAGCCTCATCATCGGCCTGGGAATCGCGATCTTTCTCCTGTTCCTCGTTCTGATCTCGCAGCAGACGTTCAATTTGACTTTCCTCCATCCTGGCAGTGTGCAGCAGACGTTGGTTCTCACTGCTCTGTCGGCCCTCGTCTTTCTTCTTTTTGTTGCGCTTACATTCGTTTTGCTGCGCAACCTCCTAAAGCTGCTGGCGGAGAGGCGAGGCGGCGTCCTCGGCTCGAAGTTCCGCACCAAGATGGTTTTCGGAGCGCTACTGATGTCGTTCACTCCGGCGCTCTTCATGTTCCTGTTCACGTACCTGCTCACCAATCGATCGATCGATCGCTGGTTCTCATCGCCGGTACAGAACCTGAGCGAAAGTTCCGAGCAGATAGCAGGGCTTTTCGTCCAGTACGCCCAATCCAATGCACAAGCAGAAGCCCAAACACTGGCTGGGAGTCGCACAATCCAGAACGCGTTCGCATCTAGAAATTTCTCGCCGGCAACGGCAACGCTTCGCGAAGAGAAACCTGCGCTGCAGGGAGGATTTTCAATCCTATTGCGCGATCATGCGCTCGCAGCTTCCATCAATCTTCCATCGGAATGGAACGAATTAGGCGAACCGCTGCTGCAGGCGCTGCAAACGAGCCATCGCCTGCAGTGGAGAAACGCCGACTATGTAGTTGCGTCGGCTAGTGTCGGCAATGGCGGCCTGGTGATCACGGCGATTCCTTTGCCGGAGAGCTTTGCTGCCTCCATGAATCAGATCGCCGAAAGCCAGCGCAACTACCAGGCACTCGGCTCAAACCGCAAAGCGCTGCGTCGGACATACATCCTTCTATTGCTGTTGATCACTGCCCTCGTGCTTTTCGCTGCGACTTGGCTGTCACTTTTTATTTCAAGACTTGTCACGCGACCCGTGGCTGCTTTGGCCGCCGCAACCGAAGAACTATCCCAAGGACATTTCTCTCACCGTGTTGCCGTTGCTGCCGCCGATGAGCTTGGCGAGCTCGTTTCGTCCTTCAACCGCATGGCAGGCGATCTGGAAGAGAGTCGCGAAAAGATCGAACAATCGACCCGTGAGCTTGCACAAGCAAATTCCGACATCGAGAAGCGGCGCCGCCAAACTGAAATCATTCTCGAAAACATTCCTACAGGCGTTCTCTCCCTCGATAGTGCAGGAAAGATTCGCCAGGCGAATCCTGCATTCATCCGGTTACTGCGATTTCGCGAAAGAGAAAGCAGCAATTCCGCTCCGGAGAACTTTGAAGGCGTTTCGCTGCGCGATATTTTCGGGACGGAAATTTCCACGCAGCTCATTCATCTCATGCGCAAGGCCGACCGCATGGGAAATACGACCAGCCAGTTTGAGCTACAGTCAGGCAATGACAACCTCAACGTTGCCATCACGGTCGCGTCACTACGGATTGAGCGCCAGCGGCTCGGGTATGTGTTGGTCTTTGAAGACTTCACAGAACTTCTGCGCGCGCAGAAGCAGGCTGCATGGAGGGAAGTTGCGCGGCGTGTGGCGCACGAGATTAAGAATCCGCTCACCCCAATTGCGCTCTCAGCCGAGCGCATTCGCCGCCACCTCGATCGCGGCGCCACGCCCGATCGGAACTCAGTCGCAGTGATGCACGGATGTGCAGAAACCATATCGCACGCGGTGGAGACAGTCCGTCGGTTAGTCGATGAATTCTCCACGCTCGCGCGCTTCCCCACCGCGCAACCCCGGCCCAATGAGATCAACGGGATCATCGAAAGCGCGTTGCAGCTTTTCCAAGGTCGGCTCGAC
>DATEMI010000033.1:0-2532 GCA_035275665.1 Terriglobales bacterium
GGCTTGGTATCTCGCGCCGCATCGAGCAGATCACCCAAGGCACTTTCAGCGTGAAGACTGGTTCGCTCTTTCCCGCGCTGCGCCGCATGCAAGAAGAAGGCTGGATTAAGTCGGCCTGGGGCGAATCGGAAGCCAATCGCAGGGCAAAGTACTATCGGCTAACCAAAGCGGGCATGAAGCAACTAGAAGCGGAAACAGCGAAATGGGAGCGGATTGCGCTAGGGATCTCGCGAACTCTGGAGGCGTCGTGACCAAAAAGGCCGGGTCACGCTGGTTTCAGCGCGCGATCAGTTTGCTGCGCAATATCGTGAGCAGAGAGCAAGATGAGCGGGAGATTGCTGCGGAAGTGAACGCCCACCTTGCGCTGCTGATTGAGGAGAAGGTGCGATCAGGCATGAAGCCAGATGAAGCGGAACGAGCGGCGCACATCGAGTTGGGAGGTGTTGAGCAGGTGAAGGAACTGGTGAGAGATGCACGGGCCGGAGCATGGCTCGACACGCTGGTACGAGACTGTCGCTTCGCGCTCCGCATGTCGCGTAAGAATTCAGGATTTACTGCCGTCGTCGTTCTTACACTGGCGCTCGGCATCGCCGCCAATACCACTGTGCTCAGTTGGATCAGCGCTACCTTGCTGAACCCGATTCCGGGAGTCGCTCACACGAGCGACCTTGTTACCGTCATGCGCGGCGATCGCAGCGATCATCCCACCCCGCCATTTTCTTATCCCGACCTTCGCGACCTCAGCGAGCGCACTCAAACTTTTTCCGGACTTCTCGCCTATCATGACGACTACATGTCTCTCACCGGCGCCGCGAAGCCGGAGCGCCTTTACGGGGCGCTGACCACCGCGAATTATTTTGACGTTCTCGGCGTCCGCCCGATTCTCGGCCGCGCTTTTCTTCCGGAAGAAGGAACGCCGCCCGCCCGCGCTGCAGTGATCGTCATCGGTTACGCCGTCTGGCAGAACCATTTCGCGGGCGATCCGCAAATCGTTGGCAAAACGATTCAGATCAATCGCCATCCCTACTCCGTTATTGGGGTAGCCCCGCGGGATTTCACGGGCTGCGCGCCCGGGCTGCGCGCCGAACTGTGGATTCCTCTCTCGATGGATCGAGATGTTTGGGGTGGGGACCGTCCCGTCCGTCGCGACACTTTCTGGCTGAACGTGCTCGGAAAGCTTCGCCCGGGTGTGACGAAGAATCAGGCGCAGGCCGAACTCAACCTGCTCATGCGGGGAATCGCCGAGCGCTTCCCGGAGGATCACCGGGATAGTCCGAACGAGATTTCTCTCGACCCCCTTTGGCGCTCTCCCTTCGGCATCAACGGATATCTCTACAAGATTCTTCCGATGTTGCTGGGGCTCGCCGGAGTCCTGCTCCTGCTGGCCTGCGCCAACGTTGCCAGTCTCCTGTTGGTGCGTTCGGTCGGACGCCGCCGCGAGATTGCCATCCGGCTGGGAATGGGCGCTTCACGCAAACAGATCATCCGCCAGTTTCTGATCGAGAGCCTGCTGCTTGGTCTGCTCGGCGGTACTGCCGCCATAGTGATTACGAGGTGGACCTCCCACAGCCTCGTCGCTTTCTTTCCGCCCAGCAATCTTCCGTTGACAAACGACGCGCACATCGATCAACGCGTGCTTTTCGTGACGATTGCGGTTTCCATCCTCGCTGCGATCATCTCCGGTACTCTTCCGGCGCTGCGGTCTTCGAGCCTGCCAGTGCAATCTGTTCTCAAAGAGGAAGCGACCAACGTCTCGCTTACTTTGCACAAGGGTCGTCTGTTGAGCGGCCTGGTGGTGGCGCAGATTTCACTCTCGCTCGTTCTCCTGGTCTGCGCGGGTCTCTTTACCCGCAGCCTTCAGAAAGCACAACAATCGGATCCGGGATTCGAAGCAAGTCATCTGCTGCTTGCCTCTTATGAGCTCTCGCCGGCTGGTTACACGCGCGCGACGGGTGTGGGGTTCAACCGGCAGGTGCTCGACAGGCTCTCGGCGCTTCCCGGGGTCGAATCCGTGACCTTGGCTGATTTTTCACCGCTGAGCTTCAGCATTCACACCGACTATCTGCAGATCGAAGGCTACGTGCCACAACCGCACGAATCGATGGAGATCAGCCGAGCGTACGTCGGGCCGAATTACTTTCGCACTCTCCGCACCTCAGTGATTTCCGGCCGTGAATTCACCGAAGCGGATACGCCAAATTCGCAATTCGTTGCCGTCGTCAACCAGGCTTTTGTCGATCGCTATTTGCCGGGTGAAGACCCTATCGGCAAGCAGGTGACGGACTGGGGTGATCGCTTCACCGTTGTTGGGGTGGCACGCAACGCCAAATACCGCTTGCTCACCTACCCGAGCGAGCCGGTCGCCTATTTTCCGATTTACCAGGCATCTAGCCCGACACAGGACAACACCATTCACCTCCGCACGACTGGCGATCCGCGTGCCATGGCTTCTTCTGTGGAAGAGACCATCCATCAGCTCAATCCGGAGTTGCCGCTGTTCAATGTGAATCCGCTTTCCGTCACCATGCAGCT
>DATEMI010000034.1:0-3447 GCA_035275665.1 Terriglobales bacterium
CTACATATGAACGAGTTAGAAGAAGATCGCCTGATTTGAGGTGCAGAGTATGCGTCAATATGGCTCAGTTGTGTGTCAAATTGGTCCGCCATTTCATAGCGACATAATGACTCGTACCCGGGTCAACAATCTCCGCAAGCTCTGCGACTTTGCTTCATTGGAAGAGCTAGCAATAGTTATCAGTCGAGCAGAAAATCAGACGCAAGACTTATGGACGTGAATGAGGCCAAAGCGATCGTCTTCGATCTGGATGGCACGCTCATCGACACAGCGCCTGATCTACGCGCGATGCTAAATCAGGTCTTAGTTGGAATGGGCCGGCGCGAACTTGCGCTCGAGGAAGTGCGCCGCATGATCGGCGACGGAACACCGGCCATGATGGAACGTGCGCTGGCCGCAACCGGAGGGATAACAGATTTAAATCGGGCACATCGGAAGCTCATGCAGATCTATGAAGCTGCGCCGGCAAATCTGAGTCACCTGTATCCCGAAGTTGAAACCACGCTTCGATTGCTACGCGACTCCGGCGCGACCCTTGGGATCTGCTCGAATAAACCACAGGTCGCCACGCTCTCTGTGCTCGGAGCATTCAATATTGCGCATTACTTCGAGGCTGTAGCCGGAGGTGACATTGTTCCATTCAGAAAACCGGATCCGCGTCACCTGCTCGGTGTTATCCAGAGCCTAAACGCCACAATTAGCGAAGCTGTAATGATAGGGGATAGCGAGAATGACTACGCGGCCGCGCGTAGCGCCGGTGTTCCGGTTATTCTGATGCGCTATGGCTACCTCCGGGTGCCGCCCGAGAGATTGACGCCGGACATCTGGCTCGATGATTTCGCGGCGATTCCCTGGGCGTTAGCGAGATTGGTCTCGCAGGGCAGCGGCGAGGGCGGCACTTAACGGCTCATGTCTGAACACAAAAAGTGGCTCAACGGGGAATCATTGGACGCGCTTGCATTTCTCGCTCCGCCTCATTTTCCGCGGTCACGGCAGAAGCCAGATCGACCGACGCGCCTCGACCGGGTCAATAGGCAATGCTGACTAACCTCGGATCTCCGCACTTCTGAAGCGCACGGTGAAACGGAAGACCTTCTTCTCCTGAGAGTAAATCTCGCCGGTCTGCAGATCGATGCGCAGTGGCACTCCGACGCGGGTGACGTCCACGGCTGCGTGGAATCCGCGCTCGGAGAAGAGGTCGATCAGCATCGCTAAAGCAGCCGGATCCTCGAAAAGCACGTCTTCGGAGTTGATGCTGGCCACGCCCGAGACAGCGTGCCGAACCACGACGGGCATCATCTTGGTTTCAATGAAATCGATCACCCGCCCGAAGGTTTCTGCCTGCTGCACCTCGTAGGCGTCCAGCCGGCGGACTAGGTCCTGGCGGGCGTGCCGGACGATTTCGCTGGCAAGCGGTAACCCTCGAAGCCGGTCGAAGGTGCGCGGGTCCAACTCCAGCGAACTCTGGTATTCGAGCTCCCGGACGATATTGTTCTGCACTTCGGGGATAGGCGCCTGCCCGTTGATGAAGTGGTAATGGAAGATCTGCTTCAGGGAAACCAGCGCGTCGTAGGTTTGCTCCTTGAAGACACGGTAGCGGTTGCGTGCGAGCCCCTCGCTCGCGTCCGTCGCCCGTTCCTCCCACCGTTCGCCTACGCCCGAGCGAGCGACCTCCTCGTTGTGGGCGACAACCTGCCGTCCACGCTTTAGTTGGCGCGCCACGCTCTCCGCCTCGTCGACGAAAAGCACCATGATGTGGAAGATGGGCTGCTTGAAGTAGGTCTCTTCCGGAGTGCCGGAGAACTCCCGCCGCAGCGCGATCATCTCGTCGTAGAGCAGCTTGAGACACTCCACCTGCACCTTCGTGCGTGGGAATCCGTCGAGCAGCGCACCGTTCTGCTGTTCGGGCTCAAGCAGCTTGCGGAACAGGATGTTGACCACCTCGCGGTCCCCAACCATGCCGCCGCGCGCCTTGATGGCGCGCGCCTCTGGTGTGTCAAGGAGCTTGGAAACCACGATGGCCGGAGCGTCGATGCCGCGCACCTTGCGAATGAAGTCCGAGTTGGTGCCTTTGCCCGCCCCCGGCGCCCCGCCGAGGAGGATTAGTTCCCTAGGAAAACGCATCCGGCTGCGACCGAACTCTCCCTCCAGCTCCCGCCAGACGGCGCTGAAGATGAATTGTGCATCCTTAACCTCCAGCTCAGGGGAGTTAATCGTCGCTGGCACAAGGGAGCCGTCGGTTCCTTGACCCTTCCAAGTGTCAGCATTATCAGCTTGCATCTCGGTGGGTTTCATATGCCGGGTGAGTGACTCTTATTGTCATTTGCAACTACACATGCGTTCGCGGCCGGTGCAGTTTTGTTCGGAACCGTCGGCGCAAAATAGGTCGCCGTCTAGCCGTCTTCTTCCCGCATGGTTGCGGGAACTAACTTTTTCTTTCATGCGGCTCAAGCTTGCCCAAAAGGACGGGCCGCGCGGAGTTCAAAGCACGGAACGCCAAACGCCAAACGCCGAACGCTAACGGGTTGACCTCCACACGGTTAGATGCCTAGAAGTGTGCTGCTTCCTCTAAATTATGCCTCCTGACCTAAAGGTGTCTGTCATCATGCCGGTTTTCAACGAGCGCGACACGCTTGCGGAGGTCGTTGGGCAAGTCGTTCAACAAGCCTGCGTTGCCGAGCTGATTGCGGTTGATGACCATTCGACCGATGGGAGCCGGGAGGTCCTTGGTGAATTGGCCGCAAAATATCCGTATTTGCGACCGCTTTATCACCCGGAAAATCGAGGTAAAGGCGCCGCGTTGCGCACTGGGATTGAGCATGCAACCGGCGACGTTGTGCTTTTTCAGGATGCTGATCTGGAATACGATCCGGCCGATTACCCGAGGCTAATCGAGCCTATAGGGCAAGGAATTGCTGACGCCGTTTATGGTTCGCGCTATATCGGGCAGCAGGGAAAACGCGAAGCTTACTTTGGCCAATATTACGCAAACCGGTTTCTGACCCTGCTCTCAAATCTTCTCTCTGGGCTTGCTCTGACGGACATGGAGACCTGCTATAAAGCGATCCGGCGCGAAATCATTCAAAAGATCACCATTGAGGAAGATCGTTTCGGTGTAGAGCCTGAAGTCACTGCTAAACTGGCAGCACTTCGCGCTCGGTTTGTCGAAGTGCCGATCTCTTACATCGGCCGATCACATTCTGCGGGCAAAAAGATTGGGTGGAGAGATGGGATCGCGGCAATCAGATGTATTTTGAAATATAGCCGACGCCCACCTCGTTGAACGTCGGTACAGAACGCTGGCTTAAAACTGAAAAACGAACTCGCAGCCGCTATTCCCTTACCGGGTACAACAAGCGGTCGCCTTGTTCCTCAAGCTCCTTCAAAACGGTGCAGAGATAGACCGGCTGGCTCGTGAATCGACGATATTTTGTAATCTCCGACTGA
>DATEMI010000035.1:0-4287 GCA_035275665.1 Terriglobales bacterium
AATTCCACGCACTGATCGTGCAAGTAGGAAAGGACCACTGTGGGCGAGTGGCCCATTGCGAAGGATGTCCACTGCAATGCCTGCTACCAGCTATCCAGTCACATTTAAATGAGACTCCGGCGAGAGACTAACCAAGATGCAAATGCGCCAGCGCACAGAACCGCCACCGGTAGGCGTTGGGCCGGAGATGGCCAGCTCCGGGTACGATGATGTTCGAAGCGCGTGGAGAAGCGCAGCCGCAACACACGCGGCTGCCCCACCGACTACCGCCGGCGGTTCTGTCGTTGGTGCGGCCTTGAAAGATCAAAAGCAGCCAGACTGGCTGCTTTTTCGACGGTTCGGAAAACTCTACTTCGTTGCTGTGGCTTTGATGCGCGCGCTCAGGCGGGATTTATATCGAGCAGCGGTGTTCTTGTGGATTGTGCCCTTCTGCACCGCTTTGTCGATGATCGATACGGTCTCGCCGACACCAGTCTGAATTGCCTTCTGGTCGCCTTTTCCGATGGCTTCGCGCAGCGAACGCAGCGCGGTACGAAGTCTGGATTTATTGGCGCGATTGACCTGCGTACGCTTTTCGGTCTGACGGGCGCGCTTAAGCGCAGAAAAATGGTTTGCCATCCTTGAACTCTTGTCCTTTTCGGGGTGCTGAAATGCCTAAATCGGGTGGGATTTAGTGCGTAAGAACTTGATTTTAGCGGCTTGATGTCGCTGCGGTCAAACCAAGGAGCTAGTGGGTACCGGTCGCGGTAGCGACTGGGTAACTCACCCTTCCGCCATTGCAGACGGTACTGACAACAATTCAGCGTGCAAGCAACCGCTGAATTTCGTCGCTCAAGGCGGTCGGGGACTCGCCTTTTTTTACCAACGACGTAATAGCCGTCAGCGCCTCTGGTTGGATGTCGTCCACCCCAGTGAACATCACGATAGGAACGTGCGGCGCCTTCTCCTTTAATTTTCGAGCGACAGTGCCGCCGTCGAGGTCGGGCATACGGTAATCCACGACGACTAAATCCACATGAAAATTGCTGAATGCCGCCAGGCCATCGCGGCCGCCTGTCGCGACAACTACGTCGTATCCCTTGGAGTGAAGCAGCGCGCGTTGCATGAGCACCTGCGTTTCGTCATCGTCGATACAGAGCAGCACACGATGCGCGGTGCGCACTTTGACAGCGCCTGAGGGTTGAGGAGGTCTAGCAGCCATGGCCTACCTTTTTCGGCTGCACATTCTCGATCGTACGCAGCAGCACGTCGGGCGACTCGCCCTTAGTCACGTACGCATCCACGTCTTTGAGTTGTTCCTGAGTCAGGTCCACGAAAGCCGACAGCATAATGATGGGCATGCCCGGATGCGTCTCCCGAATGCGCGCTGCTACTTCCGAGCCGGTCATCTCCGGCATTCTATAGTCAACGATGACAGTGTGAACGTGCTCGCGAGTCAGGACTTCCAGCCCTTGTGGTCCGCTTTGCGCCGACAACACGCGATATCCGACTGTTTCGAGCAACATCTTGCGGACGGAGAGGACGTTCGGTTCGTCATCGATACACAGCAGCGTGAGAGGCAATCGGTCCTACTTTCAGAAAAATATGGAGTCAGAATAACAGCAGCTTTACTCACGATGAACGCCAGATTTGCCTTAGTACTAAGGGACCGAGTGACCTCACGCCTGGCTTCATGGACTTTAAAAACATGCGGAGACTAGATTTTTGTAATGTTCGCTGAATAGCGCTCGGGGCGACTCGCTCGTGTCCTCGCGTGCTCGTTGTTCCCTCCGCACGGCTTCTGCTACTCTGCGATGCACCTTCCCCTTTATGAGGACTTCATCCATGGCTTGTAGAAATGTATTTATTGGCACGCTCGTCTTGTTTGCGATTGCAGTCGCAGCAGCAGAAAAGAAGCCCGCCAGCGCCAACCCAACTCCCTCTTACGAACAGACACAACCGCAACGCGAAAACATCGATTACGACATGTACCAGAGTATTCGCGATGAGGCCATCGAGCACTCGCACGTGATGGAGTACGCCTCGGGGTTAATGGACGGCATCGGACCTCGACTCACAGGCTCACCCAACCTGAAACGTGCGAACGAGTGGACGCGCGATCAACTCACTGCCATGGGATGCAGCAACGCTCATCTCGAAGACTGGGGCGAATTCGGCATGGGATGGCAGCAACTCAATACGTGGGTGCGCATGACCTCTCCCGACACTGCAGTCTTTATCGCTCAAGCATCACCGTGGTCCCCGTCGACGAACGGCGCAGTGAATGGCCCAGTCACCTGGGTGGAAATCAAAACGGAACAAGACTTCGATAAATACAAAGGCAAGCTCGCCGGCAAGATCGTTCTTTTAGGCGACATGCGCGATGTGAGTCCGGTAGATAAGCCGCTGTTCGCGCGCATGGACGACGAAGATGTAAAGCGTCTCACGACTTATCCGTTGAAGCGAGAAGGCGGAGATGGTTTCCAGCAATACCTGAAGCGCCTCGAATTTCGGGAAAAGGTCGGCAAGTTCCTTGCAGATGAGAAGGCATTAGCGGTCCTAGTCCCCAGCCGCGACGGCCGTAACAACGGCGGCTCCGGCGGCACGGTCTTTGACGACACAGGATCGACCTTCGGCTGGTTTGTATATCGCCGCGAACACGCAAGCCCGATTCCCAGCGCGGTGATGGCGATCGAGAACTACGGGCGCGTTTATCGCCTCCTCAAAGCACACGTGCCGGTGTCGATTGAAATGAACATTGACACCAAGTTCACCGGAGACCACGAGCACGGCTTTGACACCGTCGCCGAAATTCCCGGAACCGATCCGAAGCTAAAGGACGAAATCGTAATGGTTGGCGGCCACCTTGATTCGTGGGCCTCCGCTACAGGCGCAACCGACAACGGCGCCGGCACGGTCGTCGCGATGGAAGTAATGCGCATTCTGAATGCTCTACAAGTGAAGCCGCGCCGCACCATTCGTGTAGCCCTATGGACAGGCGAGGAGGAAGGCGAGTTCGGTTCCTACAACTACGTGAAGCAGCACTTTGGCTTCGTTCCGCGCTCCAGTGCCCCTGACGAACTCAAACTCACCGAATTCGACCGCAAACCCGCAGGTCCGATCGAACTCAAGCCTGAGTATCAGAAGATCTCCGGCTACTTCAATCTCGATAATGGCAGTGGACGCATCCGCGGCATTTATCTGCAGGAGAACGCAGCAGTCGAACCGATCTTCGAGCAATGGATTGCCCCGCTAAAAGATCTGGGCGTAACCACGATCTCCATGCGCAACACTGGCGGTACCGACCACGAAGCTTTCGATGCGATCGGCATTCCCGGCTTCCAGTTCATCCAGGACCGTCTCGATTACAGCTCACGCACGCATCACTCCAACATGGATACCTACGAGCGTCTGCAACCGGAAGACTTGGCGCAGGCAGCAGCCGTCGAAGCAATCTTTGTTTACAACACCGCGATGCGTGACCAGATGCTTCCCCGCAAGGCATTCCCACATCCGGAATTGGAAGAGCAGCGCAGCGCGCCATTGAAGAGCGCGATGCCAGGTGCGGAGGAAGAGAAAGATGCAATGAAAGCGGGAGGAAAGTAAAGCGGACAAAGCGGGTCTCAACCTGCCGAACGTGTTCGCGGCTCAAGGCGAAACACCGAAGCGTTGGCAAAATTGAGTCCCGAACGACCGCGTAAGGAATCGGTAGTTCAGTTGGTCGAGCCACATTGAACTTTGAAGGCTAATTGCGCCCTGCTTGCTTGGACCGTTGTTGGAATTCGCAGCACTGCCGGGCCAACTAATGGGAATTTCCACTTCACGTGTTCCCCGGACAATAGCAACTCTTGTCGCGCTATTCGAAGCAGCTTTACGGCCGTCAGAGACTTCATCGGGGGACCCGATGCAAGACTCAGGATTAGGGAATTCTTGCAGGCTCAATGACAAGGATGCCTTGTCGTAGGAATTGAGTGTGTACGCGAGTCGAACGATGAAACGCACGGGTTTACCACTTGGCAGCGTGTGCGGTCCATCAACAGAGACTAACGATATCGAATCGACGGAGGGCAGTAAGGCAGCGGCTGTCTTCGGAGGATGATTGTGAAAGCAGCCAGATAGAGCAATCGGCAGCACAACAATAAGCAGCTTGAGTGCCTTCCCGTGAACAATGAACACTTACAGATTATGCATCTATCGGGACTGGTAGCACACCGTTCTTGGCCGACGTCTATTCGTATCGCAGCGCCTCAATCGGATCCAGATTCGCCGCTTTCACCGCCGGCAACATGCCGCTCACGATTCCCACAA
>DATEMI010000036.1:0-16199 GCA_035275665.1 Terriglobales bacterium
GGGGAGAGTAGGGGACAGGTTACAGGGGACAGGGCACAGGGAAGAATCGGAGGACGATGGCGAGCGCGTTCGGGCCGGTGGGAACTATGCTGCTTTATCCGAATCTCTTGGCTCTTTGTCGCCGATCATCTCGCGCGCGGTTTGCTCCTGGGTGTCTTTGATTTGTGACGGTTTGCCGACGGCTGCTGTGGGATTGTCTGCGGCTTTGGTCTTTTCGTCGCCCTGCGCTTGCGCGTCTGGCGGATGGACTGTGAGGTCCATGGTTGTGGAGCCGATTTGAATATCATTGCGCTCGCGCAGCTTGCGGAATGTTTCCGCGAAGATGAAGCTGCTGGCTTTGCGGCGCTGTTTGGGATCGACTACGTACCGCAGCGTGAGTTCGATGTAGTTGTCGGTGACTTTGATGTACACGTCAGGTTCGAGTTCGAAGTGCTGCACCATGAAGTAGCGCTGCATCCGGTCGAGCTGCCGCTGCGCGCCTTGCAGGAATTGTTGCGTGTATTCGTGTCCTACACTCTTCAAAATTTCGGAGAGTGCTTTCACGTTGCTGGCGTAGGTAATGGGAATTTTGATTTCGTCCCAGATATAGCCGAATGTCCGCGTGTAGTTGAAGACTGGAGTTCCGAAAACTTGAGCGTTGGCGAATTGAATGGTGCGTCCGCTGTATTGATCGCCGCTGATCCAGTTTCCGATTTCCATCATGCGCGTGTAGAAGAAACCGATGTCGATCACGTCGCCGCTGAGCTTGTTGATCTCGATGCGATCGCCGCCGGAGTACATGTGTCCGGCGAAGATCGCGATGCGGCCTGCGATGCTGAGCAGAGGCTCGCGCAGCGAGATTGCCAGGCCGGCTCCGATGAGTCCCAGGAACTGGCCTTTGTGCTCGAAAACTTTCGTCCAGAACCCGATAATTGCCGCGACGGTCAGAACGGTAATAACAGTGTTGCTCAGGCGGTACAGCCGGTAGTGTTCCTTCGGCGCGACGTCGCGTGCTTCGATGACTTTGCGCCCAACGAGCGCAACGAGAGAAGCAACGATGAAAACGCCGATCGTGCCCAACACCGGAATTTCGTACGGAAAATGCGGCATTGGGTATTCAGATGCACTTGGGATGAGGCGTGTTTGCGGAAGGAGAGCAGGAGCAGAAGGCCCGTCCACTGTGAACGGGCCGCGTTCGTTATTACTTCTTGTCGTACTGGAGGGCGAGCTGTAATTGATGAATGGCTTCATCCACGGCTTTCACCGCGTCTTCGCGATGTCCGCCGAAGTCGTGGGACGCAGTCTGAAGCTCACGTTTGGCTTCCTGAAGTTCACGAATCGCGCCGCGAATATGCGGATGACGCTCCCGGCGCTCGGCCTTTTCGTTATCTTGCGTTGTCGGTAAGAAACCGCTTTTGGCTGTGGGCGCCTGTGCAACCACCGGAGCGCCTAAGAGGAAGGTGAGCAGCATTGCAACCGCTGCGCGAACTACAGTTTTCATGAGCTACCTCCGAAAAAAGGGGATGTTACTGCTGCTGCAGCATAACCCGGAGAGCTTGAAAAAGACTCGCTATAATCGAGAGTTCGCAGCGCTCGGCTGCTCGATTCCTGGTTGAGGAGCAATCATGTCCACGGCCCCTTCTATTGCCACTCGCGTTGAGAAAGACTCGATCGGTCCGAAGGAGATCCCTGCCCACGTTTACTACGGCGTGCAGACGGCGCGCGCGGTCGAAAACTATCCTATTTCGGGAATGCGCGCGCATCCGACATTGATCCGCGCCATCGCCATGATCAAGCGCGCTTCTGCTGAAGCGAATAAAGAGCTTGGACTCATCGACGCGAAGGTTGCTGATGCAATCATCGCTGCCGCGAAGGAAGTGATCGACGGCAAGTGGGACCGCGAGTTTGTGGTGGATGTATTTCAGGCGGGCGCAGGCGTTAGCTTCCACATGAACTCAAACGAGGTGATTGCCAATCGCGCCGAAGAAATCCTTGGCGGCAAGCTGGGCGAATACAAACGCGTGCATCCGAACGATCACGTCAACTATGGGCAATCGACGAACGACGTTTTCCCTACCGCCATGCGTCTGGCGACGCTGATCGAACTCGAAAAGCTTTATCCCGTGCTCGATTCGCTGGCACACAGCTTCGACGAGAAGAGTAAAGAGTTTTGGGACATTATGAAGTCTGGACGGACGCACATGCAGGATGCTGTGCCGATTCGTCTCGGTCAGGAGTTTGCGGCTTACAGGGAAACTCTGCGGCGGGCTCACGAGAACATCCGCCATAACTCAGAAGACCTGCGCTGGCTTGGGTTGGGCGGCTCAGCCGTGGGCACCGGCATCAACACCCACCCTGACTACCGCGGGCGTGCGGTTGCTAATCTAACGCACATCTCCGGGCAAAAGCTCATGCCGGCAACTGACATGCGATGGGCCATGCAGTCGAACGCTCCGATGGCGCAGACCTCGGCAGCGTTGCGCAATCTGGCGCTGGAAGTCATTCGCATCTCAAACGACATTCGGCTGCTTTCGTCGGGTCCCAATACGGGAATGGCGGAAATCTATCTCCCCGCGTTGCAGCCGGGTTCGTCGATCATGCCGGGCAAAATCAATCCGGTGATGCCGGAGCTTGCAGCGATGGTCTCGTTCCAGGTGGTCGGCAACGACACTGCTGTTGCACTCGCAGTCCAAGGCGGACAACTCGAACTCAACGTCATGATGCCGACGATGTCTTACAGCGTGCTGCAGTCGATCACGATCATGACAAACATGTTGCGTCAGTTCGACAAATTCTGCATCAGCGGATTGACCGCGAATAAAGACCGCTGCCAGTTCTACGCCGAAAGCACTGTTTCACTCGCGACTGCATTGAATCCATACATTGGATATCAGAAGGCAGCCGAGATCGTGAAGGAATCGATCAAGACCGGGCGATCGATTATCGAGATCGCGCGCTCGCAAGGATTGCTGAAGGAAGAAGAGATCGCAGAGATTCTCGATCCCGTGAATATGACGGAACCGAAGCGACCGCTGGACGCGGCAAAGCAGAGAGAGAAGATCAAGGCAAGCTAGAATCAAGGAAGCTCATGTCACTCACACGCCAGCAAGCGCTCGATATGTTTCGCTCCGATGATCTGATTGGCATCGGCATGGAAGCCGATGCGGTCCGCCGACACCTTCATCCTGAAGGCGTGGTCAGCTACATCATCGATCGCAACATCAATTACACGAATTTCTGCACTGAGTACTGCTCGTTCTGTGCGTTTTACCGTCCGCTGAAAGGGAAGCTCGCGGCGGAAGGCTACATTCTCGATTTCGAGACCATCTACGAAAAAATTCGCGAGACCGTCGAACTCGGCGGTACTGGCATTCTCATGCAGGGCGGCCTGCATCCCGATTTGAAAATCGACTGGTTCGAGCGCCTGTTGCGCGGAATCAAAGATCGCTTTCCGAAAGTTCATCTGCATTGCTTTTCGGCTTCCGAGATCATCGCCATCGCCGAGTACAGTGGCCTTACGATTCGCGACACCATCATGCGCTTGCGCGATGCCGGCCTTGATTCCATTCCGGGAGGAGGCGCGGAGATTCTCGACGACGACGTTCGTTACCGCATCGCGCGCCTGAAGTGCCTTACTGGAGACTGGCTCAACGTTCATCGCACCGCACATCAGCTTGGTATGCGAACCACAGCGACGATGATGTTCGGCGTCGGCGAAACGTTCGAACAGCGCATCAACCACTTCCAGGTGATCTACGATCTGCAGCAGGAAACCGGCGGATTTACGGCATTCATACCCTGGAGCTTCCAGCCGAAGAACACGGCGCTCGGCGGACGCAAATGGGACGAAGCAACTTCAGTTGAGTACTTGAAACTGCTGGCGATTTCCCGCCTGTTCCTCGACAACATAGAAAACGTGCAGGCGAGTTGGGTAACGCAAGGCTTGAAAGTTCTGCAGATAGGATTGCGCTTTGGCGGAAATGATGTCGGCTCAGTGATGCTCGAAGAGAACGTCGTGCGCGCTGCAGGCACATCCAACTGCACAACCGAAGAGGAGCTGCGTCACATCATCCGCGACGCCGGATTCAAGCCCGTGCAGCGCGACACGCTGTATCGCACGATGTTCCTGAATTGAGCACCGTTTACTTCGGGCTATCCCGATGCTGAGCCTTTACGTTGTAGCCTGCTTTCTTTAGTCGCTTGGCAACATCTTCGGCGATCATTACCGAGCGATGCTGTCCGCCGGTGCAGCCGAAGGCGATCGTCAGATAGCTCTTGCCTTCGCGGATGTAATGCGGCATGAGATAGATCAGCAATTCGGAGATGCGGTCGATGAACTCCTTAGTCTGCGGGAATTGCCGGATATAGGCTGCGACTTTCGGATGTCTGCCAGTGAGTGGACGGAACTCTGGCACGAAGTGTGGGTTCGGCAGAAAGCGAACGTCGAAGACCAAATCGGAATCGCTGGGCACGCCGTTCTTGAAGCCGAAACTCACGCAGGAAACGAGAATGCTGCTGTTGGCTTTCCCATCCTGAAACTTCTCGAGGATGTGAGAGCGCAGCTCGTGAACGTTGAACTTGGAGGTGTCGATGATCACATCGGCCAAGTTGCGGACGAAATCGAGCTGTTCGCGCTCCGAGCTGATGGCGGACGCAACGGAAGAACTCTTGCCCAGCGGATGCGGACGCCGCGTCTCGCTGAACCGCCGCACGAGCGACTCGTCTGAGGCTTCGAGGAAGACAACTTGCGTGTTGATGGTCCTTTTTACTTGCTTCAGAATCTGCGGTAGTCGAGTGAGCGTCTGCCCTTCGCGAATATCGACGACCAGAGCTGTGCGCTCGATTTCCGGAGATTGTCGGGCCAGGTCCGCAAAGCGTGGAATCAATTCGAGAGGAAGGTTATCGACACAGTAATAGCCAAGATCTTCAAAAGCTTTGAGAACGGAGCCCTTGCCCGAACCGCTCATGCCCGTGATGATCACGAGCTCGGTTGGGCCGCGCTTGAACTTGCCTCCACGCGGCGCCAGACGCCGACGGGGAGTCTTCGGCGCATCAGCGTCTTGCACCTGTTTAGAAGCAGTCGGCATTAAGATGATGTTAGCAGCAGCCTACGGCGCCTCAATCAGCTCCATTTTGCCGTCTTTTTTCCGATGCAACACTTTCACGCGACCATCGGGATCACGGAACACAAAGACGTCGCGATCGCGGAATTCGGCTTCTTTCACGGCTTCTTCAACGGTCATCGGGCGCAGTGAGACCGAATCAGCCGACTTCACTACATGGGTTTCGGTCAGACGCGCAACAGCCGGAAATGAATGAACCACAACCGGAACCGCAGTCGCCGGGTTCGCGCCGACAGCCATGTGCTGCGCTTCCTCTTTGGCCACTTGTTTCGGCCACTCTTCTTTTCGAGGTTGACGCTTCTTGGTCCGCCAGCGGCTCTTGTACTTCACTGCCTGGCGATCGATCTTGTCGAGCGCCTCGCCTATGGCTGCGGACATCTCAGTCGCCTGGGCCAGGCCGACGATCGGATGATTGCGAATCTTGATGGTGATTTCCGCGATGTTGCGGTGTTTTTCCAGGGTGAGGATTACATGCGAATCGAAGGTGCTGCCAAAGAGTTTTTCGAGTTTGCCCAAGCCATGTTCCACCTGCTTGCGCACTGCGGGAGTGATTTCATACTGCCTTCCGGTGTACTCGACGTTCATCAAACTCCCTCCAACGAGCTTCTAAGCTGCTGAGCTACTAAGCTGCTAAGCCCCTGACCACAGGAGCGTGGAGTTTTGCTGCGGTTGGCTGATATGTGGAGTTAGTTGTTTTGGCTCCGCTGGTGCGAATCACACTAGCCTGCGAGATCGTCCCGGAGTCACTCGCGTTAGAAGCCGACCTCCTTTCTACGATCGCAGTTCGGTCGAACAAAAAGCTTAGAAGCTTAGCCGCTAAGCAGCTCAGAAGCTTCTTTTAATCCTTCACACGCCTTTGATGCGTGCTGGGAATCTTCATGTCCTCACGATACTTCGCAACTGTACGACGCGTCACGTTGATACCTTGTGATTGCAGAATTCGCGTGATCTGCTCGTCAGTAAGCGGACGTCTTGCATCCTCTTCTTCAATCAGCTTCTTTACGCGTCGCTTGAGGATCATCAGCGACGTTCCGCCGCCCTCCGGCCCGTTCACGCTTTCGCTGAAGAAGTAGCGCAGCTCATAGACGCCCTGAGGCGTGTGAACATATTTGTTGGCAACAGCGCGGCTGACCGTCGAGGGATGCACGCCAATTTCTTCGGCGACTTCTTTGATCATCATCGGCTTCAGTTGATCGATGCCGTAGTCGAGGAAGTCGCGCTGGCGGCCGATGATCGCGTAGCAGGTCTTGAGGATCGTCTGCTTGCGTTGCTCAATGTTCTTCATGAGCTGAATAGCAGACTTATACCGCTCTTTCACGTAATTGCGAACATCTTTTTCTGCGGCGTCGCGATTGAGCAACTTTTTGTAGCCAGGATTGAGGCGGAGGACCGGAATGTCGTCTTCGTTCATCATCACGACGTACTCGTCGCCTTGCTTCACAAAGGCCACATCCGGCTCGATCAGACGAGGCTCTACCTGGTTGTATCGCTGCCCCGGCTTCGGATCGAGGGTTTTAAGGAAGTCGAGGGCAGCCATAACAGATTCGAGCGGCCGACCAATCGCACGTCCAATTTCTTTGAATTGGCGATTCTGGACATTGCGCAATTGCGTATCGACGATTGCCACTGCCGTGTGAATCTGCGCGAGGCTCTGATTGTGAACCTCGGAGTCGCCGTTCACTACGCGATTGTTCACCTGATGCTCAAGATCGCGAAGCTGAAGCAACAGGCACTCGCGCAAGTCGCGCGCAGCAACGCCAATCGGATCCATTTGACGGACGAGTTCGACGGCGTCACGCAAATCTTGCATTGTGAACGGAGCTTCAGTTTGCTTCTGTTGTGTTGGCCCCGAAGGCGCGGAGCCATTCTGGGCGGCGCGAACGGGAGGAGTCGCGACTGCGCTCTGCGTCCCATGCCCGCCTGCGTAACTGCCCACCAGAACCGGCGCGGGCTCGTGTTCGTGAGCTTCGTTTGACTCTGAAGCGGGTGCAATTGCCGGAACCTCTGCGCTCGGGGACGAAGCTACAGACTCAAGCTCAATGTTTTCTCCGCGAGCAGTAGCCATCAATTCTTCGTCGGAAGCGACAAGATAACCGTCGTCATTCAGATTGCCGATTATGAGTTCGGCAGCGGCGCGAACCTTGTCCGTCATCGGCATCGCACCGAGCTGCCACATGAGGTGGTCGGTCAGCGTGCCGGGTTTTGAAAGAAAATTCTCAAACGATGGACGTTCGGAACTCTCGAAATCTCCCTGCGGACTGCGGAATCCGGGATCGAGATACTCGCGGAAGTAGCTGCCAAAATCAATTTCTTCGAACGGATCTTTTTTCTCGCCAGCCTGCTCGCCGGCCGTGACCGCCGGCTGCTCCGGGGCTTCAGCGCGCTCGCGGTCTGCTTCCTTACCAGCTACCTGATCGATGATCGGGATATTCGATTCGAGCTCCTCCAGAACCGGGTTCTCGACGATCTCTGAGTTGATCATCTCCTTCAGCTCGAGTTTGTTGAGCGCAAGCACGCTCACCATCTGCACGAGCCCCGGAGTGAGGATCTGCTTCTGCGAGACCTTGAGGTTCAGTTTGTTCTGAAGGAGGACCATGTTTTGGCTATCGGCACTCGGCTATCGGCACTCGGCTATCGGCATTCGGCCAATGCACCTTGAGGGCATCCCGAAAAAGCATGGGAGCCTCGATTTGGCTGTTGATTGCTGATTGCTATTTCCATCATGCGCCACTTTGCACCGAATTACACTAAGGAGAAACTCTCTCCCAGATAAACTCTTTTTACTTCCGGATCGTTTCCCAATTGCTCGGGCGTTCCTGCACGGAAAATCTTTCCCTGGTTGATGATGTATGCGCGATCTGTTACTGACAGCGTCTCGCGCACGTTGTGATCCGTAATCAACACGCCGATGCCGCTCGCCTTGAGATCGAAAATGATCTTCTGCAGGTCGAGCACGGCAATCGGATCAATTCCCGAAAAGGGCTCATCGAGCAGGATGAACGTCGGACGGATGCACAAGCATCGCGCGATTTCCACCCTGCGACGCTCGCCGCCTGACAACGCGTATCCGCGTGTCTTGCGGATGTGCCCCAGGCCAAGCTGTTCGATCAGGGTCTCCATGCGGCTGCGCCGGTTCTCCCACGAGAGCGGCTGGGCCTCAAGGATGGCCATGATGTTCTCTTCCACCGTCAGCTTGCGAAAGACCGAAGGTTCCTGTGGAAGATAGCTGATGCCATAACTCCGGGCCCGCAAATACATCGGGACGCCGGTGATCTCCTGGCCGTCCATCAGGACGCGGCCCTCGTCCGGCATGACGAGCCCCACAATCATGTAGAAGGTTGTCGTTTTGCCTGCCCCGTTGGGGCCCAGCAGGCCAACAACCTCGCCCTGATTTATGTGGAGAGTGACCCCGTTCACTACCCTCCGACCCCGATATGACTTGCCAATCTCGTCGGTCGAGAGCGTTTGTTGCGTCATTTTTCGCGCCGGGTCTGGGTTATGGACATTGAATTGCTACTGTCCACGAGCACTCTATCATCGCGGTTAAAGAAGGTCAACGAAACTCCGGTAACTTGACCGTGTTCGGCATCAAAAATGCTAGGCGGACTAGCCGGAGTGCCGGTCAGCACAAATTTCTCCTCTTCCGTGGTGTAGACGAGACGACTGCCGACGGCTCGCCTTCCTGGCTGCTGCAGACGGATATTTCCTGTCGCATCAATCGATTGCACCTGACTTGGTGCTTTCGAGGCTTGTTTCATGGGCGCATGCGGCTGCTGATTCTGCCCTTGTAGCGTGACTATGGCTTTGTCCGCTCGCAGCGTAGAATCTGCACTCTTCAGGACAATTGCGCCATCGAAGACAGCCTTCTGCTGGGCGTCGTCGTAATGGAGATGGTCCGCTGTGACCTCCACGGGAACCTGCTTCCCGGTTTGGTCCGCCTGTACAAAAACTGTGGAAACTCTCGCGTTCCCCTGCGCCTGAGCATCCAGCGTGCGTTCTTTACGGTTAAAGTCGATGACCGGCGCCTGCACGATGTTCCCGCTTTGCCACAGCCTCGCCGCTCCTGAAAAGCGACTAGCCCCGGTTGAACTCTTCGCCACCATTTGCTCCGACGTCACGTGGACGGGCTGCGAAGGTGTGAGCATCGCTCCAGCAGTCTGTTGTTGCGCCTTCTCGGGCGTGTTCTGGTTACTTTTCTGCTTCGCGTAGGTGGTCTTTACGTTCCCATCGGCGGTTGTTTCTCCGGTCGCGTGATTCAGCGTCAGCGAGTTGCTGGTAAGTGTCGAGCCGCTGGATGTGTCTTTGTACCGGACATTCCCGTAGAGCGCCATCGTGTCCGCCGGCTGGTTGTAGGTAGCACGGTCGGCGGTAGCACTGCGCTGGTCCTCCTGAATCTGAACATTCCCGGTTTGGACCACCTGCTCGAGTGTTTGTGTTTTCCCGGCAGTAAAGGTGGCAAGCATATCTTTGCTCTGGCTTACGCGATCCGGCTTGCCTCGCGAGGACGAGACGATCTTCACAGGCTCACCTCCCTTCAGGCTCGATATTCGATTGTCTCCCACGAACTTTGCTTGAAACCGGCTGGAGGTGATGGTTGTCTTTTCAACCGCGGCATTCGCGTTTGGCAAGGTGTTTTCTCCATTTGCAAGCACGATTTGTGCGGCGCCAACACTGGTTGCGGTCGTCAGCCGCGAGCCTCCAGCGACCTGAAGGTCGAGACCGTCGCCATGAAATTCAGTTCCCCGTCCCGTCGCAGCTGGTTGGGCGGGATCTTTGTGGTTCGCAGTTGGCGCAGTGTTCCCGGATTGAGCAATCTGAACGAAATCGACGTGATTGCGAAGCAATGCAGATTTGATCTGATTCTCAGGCCCGAAGCTGAGCAATACCTCGCTTGCGTTGCCGTGGGACGCATTGGCTCCATGCGTCTCCCAACTCACCCCACCCGTGAGATCGCCGCTCTTGGCCTGATTGTTAGATCCGAAGGTGAAGGTCGCGTTGGCGGAATGGAGCTTCGCGCTGCGCTCGCCTTTGATCTGCGCGTCTACGCCGCCGCTGGCGTCTGCTCGGGAAACTGTGTTGTCGTCCCGCAGATGCAAAAGCACATTCTGCGCCTCCATTCGACGGATGCCAGATTCAGCGCGCAGATCGGTCAGTGCGAGTTGTTGTGCCTCCTGCTGATAATAAGCACTCGATGCGAGGAGATTCGTCGGCTTTGGGCCGCTCGTCCGCAGATGAACCTCGCCGTGCAATCTGAAAGTGTTCTTCTTTGAATCGTAGGTCGCACCAACGGCTGATCCAGTTCCCTGAGGTAATTGGAAGGTGATCAATTCCGCGGTATGCGCAATTCCGGTTTTTTGATTGAAAACCAGACCCGAAGTATCGAGATGCAATGGACTGCCAGTCTTCTTTACCGTTGCCTCCGGCGCAGAAGTTCCCGGCTCGACGGCCTGCAACTGAATACCGACCTTCCCTTTGGCAGTCACATCGCCGCTCTGTGCGTCGTACTCGAAATCGTCGCCAGTGATCTCGTCCAGCCGGTCAGAGTTCCGACCGTAAGAGACGATCTTTACGTTGTGAAGCTCGGCCTTGCTGCCTTGCTTATATCGAATCGCATTGGACGCGGAGATTGAGAAAATCGTGTGTCCGCCCGCTGACTGGGAATAAGTAAATCCTTGCGTGTTCTGCTGAATATTCGCGCCCAGCTTCGCAGGAAGATCGTGTACGACCTTCTGCACTCGATAACGCGCATATACGTAAAAGCCTGCAACCACGCCAACCATCAGCAGCGCAGAAATTCCAAACCAAATGCGCAGTCGCGAAATAGAAGAGGGCACGAAATCAGGTTACAAGGGCAGAGCAAAACGGAACAACTTGGCGAATCATGCCGGGTGCGCTGAGACTCCGGCGGCAGTGGCTTCAGAGGCTTCCATGACCGTCGCGGACTTCTTGAAGTCGCAAACCCGCAGCTCAATTCCGCCGAAGTCAGGATGCGTGTTCTCGTCCAGCGTGAAAGCGAGATCTATACAGTCATTCGCGAGAATGCCTTCAGCAGCGATTCGCTCAGCCATGCGCCAGGCCATTGCGTCAAAACGCATGACTTTCCCGTTGGTCTGAGCGACGCGTATTTTTGCGTGCTTGTCCTTGAGCACCTTGGGAGGCAATAACACGCGAAGCTGGCGCGCAACGAACATAGGCTCGCGATTACCGACGCCGAAAGGCTCCATGCCCTGGACGGTCTGAATCAGCTCGGGATTAATCCCGGAGAGTTCGATTTCGGCTTCAGCCTCAAGTACCGGAATCAGATCTTCGGGCGTCAAGCGCTGGCGTGCGTAGAGATCAAGGCGTGTGCGAAGTTCGTCGATGCGTTCGGAAGGTAGCGAGAAGCCGACTGCATGCGCGTGTCCGCCGAAGCGCGTGAAGAGCTCGTGGCAGCTCTCGAGCGCGCTGAGCAGATGGAATGCGGGAATCGACCGCCCTGAGCCGTGGGCCTCACCGTTGTCGCGGCTGATGACCAGCGCTGGCCGATACGTGCGTTCAACCACTCGCGTGGCAGCAATGCCGATTACGCCGCGATGCCAGCCATCGCCATCTAGCACGATGCAGCGCGCATCCGCAAATTGCGGTTCGATGAGCCGTGCTTCGAGGGCCTGGACGATTTGCTGCTCACTGGCCTGGCGATCCGAATTCAGTTGATTCAATTTGGCTGCGAGCTCACGCGCTTTATCTTCTTCCCGCGCTTCGAACAGCTCAATGACCGTTTGGGCTACATCCATGCGGCCGGCGGCATTCATTCGCGGTGCGATTCGGAACGCTACATCGGAGGCCGAGAACTGGCGCTGCTTGTCTCCGAGCTGTGCGACTGTCATTAGCGCGCGAAGCCCCACGTTACGCGGATCGCGCAATCCAGCGAGTCCCAATTTGGCAATTACGCGGTTCTCGCCGGCAAGCGGCACGGCATCGGCAATGGTGGCGATTGCCGCCATCTTTAGAAATGACGGGAGCAGTCGCCTACGGGCATCCGCTTCATCGCGCGCCTCGAGCAGCGCCTGGGCGACTTTGAATGCAATGCCGGCGCCGCACAATGATTTGCATGGATACGCACAATCGGGCTGGTTGGGATTGAGCACCGCAAGCGCGTGCGGAAGCTGGCCATCTTCAGGCAGATGATGATCGGTGACGATCAAATCCAATCCGATCTGTCGCGCAGCTTCCGCCGCAGCGAACGCGCGAATACCGGTATCGACACTGATCACCAGGCGCACGCCGCTCTCGGCTGCACGCTCGATTACATCGTCCTTCATTCCATAACCGTCGCGAATGCGATGCGGCACGTGAAACTCGGCCGTTCCTCCGACGATCTCGATGGCTTTCTTTAGAATCACGATGGCAGTTGTGCCATCCACGTCATAGTCGCCGTAAATGAGAATGCGCTCGTGGTTGGCGACCGCCTGCTGAATGCGCGCGACCGCCTCGCGCATGCCTTTCATCAGATACGGCGAGTGCAGATGATCGAGCTTAGGATCGAGAAATTTCCGAGCAGCGTCGGCGTTTCCTACACCGCGCCCGACGAGCAGCCGAGCGACAAGCGGAGATACACGAGCTTCGGCAGCGATTCGGGCCGTAAGCTGTTCGTCAACCGATTTGATAATCCAGCGCAGAAAAGAAGCTCCTAAGCGGCTAAGCTTCTAAGCTGCTGAGCCAAAAAAGATGGCTGCATTCTCACGAAGCTTAGCTGCTTAGGAGCTTAGCAGCTTAGAAGCTTGCTTCAACCTTCTTTTCCGGATGCCGTAGCGCAAACGCATCGCGACAAGTCCTGCTACGGCTACTAAGCACAGCTCGATGAACACTTTCTCCCCGTCGAAAACGTCAACCGGAGCTGTTTCGAGGTTGGGATTGGTGAAGATGCTGTGCCAGAAGATTGCCACGGCGGCTGCATAGATCACGAAGTGGAAAGACTTCCACAAATGGCGGCCAAGACTTAACCGAAAGTAAGAGGTGATTACAACCACGATGACACAGTACAGGGCGATAGCCCCGATTGTGTTCTCCAACGGCTGTACCGGCGAATGCACGGGATAGAGAATGTCGCGGATCCGAAATCGCTCTCTCGCCGATGCGAGCAGCACTACCGGATGCAGAATGCAGGCGCCAAGCAGCGCGTAGCCAGTCCAGTTGTGGATAGCAAAGATGTTGAAGTGATGATGCGGCCAGTATCGCCATGGGCTGTAGCGCATCGCGATCAGCGAGCCGATCAGCAGGTTAAGCGTAGCCAAACCTACCGCGACGAGACCGATGTCGGCTGAGAGATCAATTGCGGTCATTGGGAGAGGCGAACACGAAGGTCACGATGGTCGAAAACAGAACTCACGGAGAGAGCATCCGAGGCATCCATCTACTTAGACGAATTTCTTGAGACAAGTTTTCAGTTCCGCCAGGGAATCTATTCTCGGGAGATCGGTTTGGGAGTAAACGCCGGCGATATCCATCAGCATCGGCTTCATGCCTGCCTTTTGAGCTCCTAGATAATCGACTCCATAAATGTCGCCCAGATACAGCGCTCGATCTGCCTGAACGCTCATTGCACTTAGCGCGGCTTGAAATATCTGTGGCGCGGGCTTCTCATGTCCGACGTTTCCCGAGTCGGTGACATGCTCGAAGTAGGAACCGAATCCCAAGCTGGCGAGTCGCTCGCCCATATGTCCGTCGGAATTCGAAATCACTGCGAGACGGTATTTGCGCTTAAGCGACCCCAACACTTCGAACGTGCCCGACCGCATGCGGCTCCAGTTTGCGGATGTGCGTATGAGCTTCACAAGTTCGCCGTGAAGCGCACCATCGTTAACCCCGATCTCGTTAAGTAAGTGCGAGTAGTAGGTGTCCCAGTAGCTTTGATCGACTTTCGCAGTGCGCGAGACCAGTTGGTCCATTTCCTTTCGAGCAGCACGCTCGGCGACGAGCAGTTGCGCTTCGGTGGGACGCACGCCTCGGTTCCAAAGTGGAATCAGCGTCTTTTCGTGATCGGGAAAAAGAAGCGTGCCGCCCACGTCGAAAAAGATGACTTCGATGGGCATTGCTTGCGCTTATTGCGCGAGGCGCTCCTCTCGACGCCGTGTCAGATAGAAGTACACGGCTGGAGTAACGAGCAGAGAGAGCACCATCGAAATCAGAATGCCGCCGATCACGGCAATCGCCAGTGGCTGCAGCATTTCCGATCCCGCTCCTAGAGCGAACGCTAGCGGCAACATGCCGGCAACAGCAGCAATAGCAGTCATAGCAATCGGACGCAAGCGGCGGCGTCCGGCGCGCATCATCGCGTCTTCGGGTTCAAAGCCGGCGCGACGGAACTCGTGCTCGGCATCGAGCAGCAGAATGCCATTTTTGGCAACGATTCCGATCACCATGATGAGACCCATGAATGCTGAAACGCTGAACGTCGTTCTCGTTATCAGAAGCGCAAAAAACACACCTGCAGTCGAGAGCAGGGCTGAAGAGAGAATCGCGGTTGGCGCGGAGAAGCTGCGGAATTCGAACAGTAATACCGCAAAGACGAAGGCAAATGCCATGACGAAGACGAAAACGAAATCACGAAACGTCTGCTGCTGCTCAGCGTAGAGGCCGCCGTACTCAATTCGAACTGAGGAAGACAGATTCAACTTGGCGATAGCATCCTTCACCTTTGCGATCCCGGTTCCTAAATCAAGACCTTCGAGACGGGCAGTGACTTCCAGATCGCGCTGCAAATTCTCGCGGCGAATCTCTGTTTGTCCTGGAACCTGCGTAACGGTAGCCAGCGATCCGAGAGTCGCCGTGCGTCCCGCGGAGCTTACAAGCAACGTATTATTCATGGCTTCGATGTTGGCGCGGTTCGCGTCGGGAAAGCGCACGCGAACGGTATAAGCTCGGTCCTTTACCACAACGGGAGTTGTCGCAGGCTCACCTTCCAGGATCGCTGAAGCATCAATGGCAACCTCATCAGGACTGAATCCAGCGCGCGCCGTAACTGCAGGATCGATTTGGTAATTCACTGCCGGACCGCTGGTTGTATTCTCGACTCCGTTTTGGATATCGACTACCCCGTTGATCTTTGAGATCGCGTCGGCCACCTGGGGACCGATCTTGTCCAGGAGTGATGGATCTTCAGAAAAGAACTTGATCACTACCGGTTCCGGCGCGCTGGTCAGGTCGCCGATCATGTCTTGCAGCAGTTGAGTAAATTCGATGTCGAGTTCGGGCTCCTGCTGCTTGATCTTCGAACGCACATCCGCAATCACTTCTTCTGTTGAGCGCTCATGATTAGCTTTAAGCTTGGCGGAGATGTCGCCGGTATTTGCTTCCGTTACGGCGGCTAACCCAAGTTGCATCCCGGTGCGGCGAGAAGTGCTCTCGATTTCGGGCTCGGAGCGCAGGATTTGCTCCACGTGGTTTATCACGTGATTGGTCTCAGCAAGGGAACTACCGGCGGGCATTATGTAGTCCAGAATAAATCCGCCTTCGTCCATTTCGGGGAGTAGGTCAGTGCCGAGGCCGCGATAGCAGAAATAAGCGACGATGATCAGGACAACACTACCGCCAGCCAGCAGCAGCGGACGTTCGAGAGCCCTTCGCAGCCAGCGCTCGTAGAAGTTCACGACAGCATGAAATTTCTTGCCGTACGACGACTCTTCGGCTTCGATCATGCGTTCGAGGCGCTCGCGCTCAGTCCAATTCTCAGAACCCTGCTCCATAGTCTCGTGCTCGGTTTTTCGTCGCACGAAGTATTGGCTCAGGTTTGGCGTCCAGGTCATCGCCAGCGCCAGTGAAGTGAATAACGCCACCCCCATCGTGATCGCGAGCGCACGGAAGAACGTTCCATACACGCCATGGATTGCAACAAGTGGCAGGAAGACGACGATCGGCGTGACGGTCGATCCGATCAGTGGAGCTGTGACTTCCTTCAACGCACTGTAAATTGCCTGAAAACGTCCTTGGCCAAGATCGCGATGTAGAACGATGTTCTCTATGACCACGATGGCATCGTCGATGACCAAACCCACCGCCGCCGCTAGTCCTCCGAGCGTCATCAGGTTGAAGCTCTCACCGAGAGCTTTGAGCACGATG
>DATEMI010000037.1:0-6630 GCA_035275665.1 Terriglobales bacterium
AATCGAAGGTCTGATCCGCGAAGCCAAAGATCGAGCCGCGCGGATCACGGAAGCGCCAAACCTATGGGAACTGGAACGCTGGCTGGGCGAGCGCCGCCGCCAGATCGACGAGCTGTTCGACTACCGCTACTCCGTCCTGCCCCGCGTCTTCGCCAGGCTGCTCCGCGCGGGCCAGATCAGCGATGACGACCTGCAAGGGCTCGCTCCGGAAAAACTCGATGAAATCCGCCTTATGGCCCAGATTCGCCTAGATTGAACAGCTTCGCTACGGCACGCGCGTCGGGCAACATGGCGTCGTGGACTGGAGGCCACGCAGCCATGAAGCAGAAGCACAGCCGCCGGGGCGTTCGGAAGAAGCCAAAGACAGTACTGCGTGTTCCCGATCTGGAGCACGCCAGAACGGCGGTCCTGAACAGCCTTACCAACAATGACGCCCAGCGCGAATACCGGCATGCCATCGACGAGTTCGTGGACTGGTACTGCTCGGAACCTCGACTGGCCTTCAATCGCGTCGTGGTGCTCAGATACCGAAGCCATCTGGAATGGCGGCGGCTCGCTCCGGGGACGGTTAATCTCCGTCTGGGCGCGGTTCGCCGGTTGGCATTTGAGGCTGCTGATTGTGGGCTGCTCAGTTCTGATCTCGCTGCCGGTATCCGGCGGGTGAAGGGCCTCAAGAAGAATGGCATTCGCCTGGGGAACTGGCTGACGGCAGAGCAGGCACGATCGCTGTGGCAGGCACCCGAGACAGACAGAATGAAGGGAAAGCGTGACCGCGTCCTACTGGCTCTGATGGTGGCGTGCGGCCTCAGACGCCATGAGGTGGTGAGTCTGCGAGCCGAGGACCTTCAGCAGCGGGGGCAGCACTGGGCCATTGTGGACCTGGTCGGGAAGGCGGGCCACATCCGCACCGTTCCGATCCCCGAGTGGGTGAGAAGATTCCTCAAGTCGGCGTGATCAACATGCAGGTGAACGAGAATAGCCCTGCCGGAGTAACAGAGCCAAAACCTTGTCTGAAAATGTCGAATCACTCAGGTTCAGGCAAACGGGGTCCACTCGGTTCTCACTGAGCAGGCTAACGATTCGTGCCAGTAAGGTGTCATCCGTCGCGGAAACGAGCAGATCGGAGGGGAGCCACTTCGCGCGATCCTGAATTCTCTGATACAGAAAGCAATTGATCCAGCTCGTGCCCGGACGCATTGAATTAACCGACGCGATGATTTTGTCCCTGGGGCGGAAGTCTGGTGGTTCATTATCTCTATTCGGCTCGCAGGGACTGTACGGTATCAAGCTGGGCAGTCCTCCACGCAGGGAAAATTGAGGCCACAGCCGCTGTGAAGGTGATGACAAACACTACACTCGCGAAGACGGACCAGTCGAAAGGACTCATGCCGTAAAGCATGGAACGGATCAGCCGGACTACACTCGCGCCGCCGGCGAGACCAGCCACAAGGCCAATCAGCACAGGCGGGAGGCCCTCGGCGAGGGTGAGGCGTATAACTTCCTGTCGCTGCGCGCCGAGCGTCATACGTATTCCAAATTCGGTGGTACGTTGCGTGACAAGATAGGAAAGTACACCGTAGAGACCCACTGCGGCAAGCACCAGCGCGATGATGGCAAAGACAAGGACAAGGATGGAGTTGAACTGATCTTGTACCGTGATGACACCGATGTTCTGGCGCATGGTGAGAACTTTGGCGACAGGGAGATCGGGGTCGAGTTGCCCGAAGATTTTCTGCATGGGGGCAGCCATCGATTCGACGTCGACGTTGCTGTTACCGCGAACGACGAGCACAGCGTCACCATCGCGGCCATTGAACAACGGCAGATAGTAAGTTGGCATAGGCGGCCGCGATACTGTCCAGCGCGTTTTCCCGACGATGCCAACGATCTCTTAGGATTGGTTCTCATCATCGCCACCGATGATCTTAATATGACGACCAATGGGGTCCTCGCCTGGAAAAAACTGCTTTGCAGTCGAGTCGTCGACAATTACGGTACGGGCGTGATCTTCATTGTCGCGGAAATAGCGGCCGCGCAGAAGCGGTATCCCGATGGCCTCGAAATAGCCGGGATCGACATAACGACGCAGTGTATCGAGCCCAACTCCCTTGGGAAGTCCTGGATGTTCCGGGATCGAAATGTCGTCATCACCACCCCACCCCAATCCGGGCAGCGTGGTGGCCAGTCCAGCAGCCCGAATGCCGGGCAGTGCACGAACGCGGGCAAGGAGCCTTTCGAAAAAGGCAATCTTTTGGACGGGCTCCCTGTAACGTGTGTCGGGCAGACTGAAGTTCAGTGTGAGGACATTGTCGACAGCACAGCCCAGGTCGCGCGTACGAAGCTGCTGGTAACTCTTGAGCAGCAGGCCGGCGCCAAGCAGCAGCACGACGGTGAGCGAAACTTCTGCGGTGAGGAGAGCTCTGCGCAGACGCGCACGGCTGCGGCTGCCTGAGTGGGAGCGCGAGGAACTCTGCAACATCTCCAAAGGCTGGCTAAGGTGCATGCTGAGGGATGGAATAAGGCCCGCAGCTATCCCGGTCGTGGCAGAGATCGCGAAGACAAAGGCAAGCGTCCACCAGTCCAGATGGATCTCCTGCGCGCGGGAGATGCCGATATGCGATTGCCGCAGCCAGGCGAGTGCGGCCCAGGCAAGGATCGGACCCAATACGCCTCCCGCGATCGAAAGGACGAGGGATTCCGTAAGGTGCTCGCGGATGAGCCGCCACCGGGTACCCCCAAGCGCAGTACGGACCGCAAGATCCTTCTGCCGTGCGGCGGAGCGCGCGACAAGAAGACTGGCGACATTGAGGCAAGCGATGAGCAGTACACAGAGGGTGGCAGCCAGTAGCGCATAGAGCGGAGTTTCTAAGTCCCTAACAGTGGCCTCCAATAAGGTGCGGCCGACGACAAGGCTGCCTACTGAAGGAGCGGGGTGGTTCAGCTTGATCTGCTTTTGCACAGCATCCAGCCGCATGAGGAGACTGGACAACGAGGTGCCCTCCTGGAGGCGGGCAATGGCCCAGAATCTGTGATTTTCGAACGTGGTCATCAGCACATGGGAGCCCTCGTGGCTCGCAGCAGTCCAAAACTGGGTCTCGGAGTCAGGAAACACAAAGGACGGCGGCATAACGCCGATGATTGTGTAGGGCTTTTCATCGAGATATAAAGATTTCCCAAGTACATTCGGATCAGCGCCGAAGCGGCGCTTCCAAAAGGCATAAGCAAGGATAGTGGTGGCGGACGCGGAGGGTTGATCATCAGAGGCGAGAAAGTCACGGCCAAGCGCGGGCGTGACGCCGAGGACTCTGAAAAAATTCCAGGAGACCCATCCGGCGTGAACCGACTCCGGCAATTGTGCGCCGCTCGCAGAGACATCGTAGGTAATCCATGGCCCGACGATTGCCATCTCCGCGCTGCTTCGGGCGGCGCGCTGCCATTCCCTAAAGCTACCGGCAGTGACCGGAATGTAATGGTAGTGCTGGGCTGTATTGCCCTGGTCTTCATATAGCTCGACAAGCCGAGAAGATTGAGGATAAGGCAGCGGATTGAGGAGCACCGAGTGAACTAAGGTGAAGAGCGCTGTGCTGGCACCGATGCCAAGCGCGATGATGAGCAGCGCGGTAATAGCGAAGCCGGGCGACTTGCGAAGCTGGCGCACGCTGTAGCGCACGTCGCGTGCCAGCGATTCAAGCCACTGAGTACCCCGGCGATCCCGGCAATCTTCCTTGATTTGCTCCAGACCGCCAAACTCAAGACGTGTGAGCCGGCGAGCTTCGTGCTCGGGAATGCCAGATCGCATTTTGTCGGCGACCTGCGACTCGAAGTGGAAGCGTAGTTCCTTGTCCAATTCGATCTCCAATCGCTTACGGGCGCATAATCGTCCCAGCCAGCTCATGAGATTCCCTCCACAGTTCCTTTGAGAATGAAGCCGACCACATCTGTCAGGCGTTTCCAGTTCTCGGTTTCGGCCCTGAGATGGGCACGGCCCTTTGCGGTGAGCTCATAGAACTTGGCCTCGCGTCCGGTCTCAGACGTTTTCCAGCCAGCGGTCAGGAACTTTTTGTATTCGAGCCGATGAAGCGCCGGATACAGCGACCCCTGCTGGACCTGCAGGACCTCGCGCGACATCTGCTGTATCCTCTGGGCGATGGCATATCCGTGAATCGGGCCGAGCGCAACGACCCTCATGATAAGGAGATCAAGGGTGCCCTGTGGAAGATCGATTGTATCGTCGGTGCGTTTCATGCCTGTGGCTTCTACATATACACCTACACCGGTAGAAGATCAAGGCATGACCCGCCCAAACCGGTGAGGAGTGATGTAGGCCAGTTGTTGCGTACAGGGGCAGTCACTCATCGAGTGCGCCCCTGAACAATACGTTCTGATCCTCCGGTCAGCCGGCTGAGAAATCCATTTCCCCGAGCTCTTAAAGCTCTTCCTCTAGGAGTTTGTTGAAATAGGGTCCTGCTGCGCGGCGCTTTTTGGTTCTGAACCGTCTCATGGTCATGCGCGGAGACGAGCGGGTTCAGGATGGGATGTTCAGCTACGTGTCACTGGAGCAGCGGGCGGCTAACGCACAATTCTGGTAATCCGTCAGATGGTATGTCCAATGGGGTTGGTCCGATTTGTCGAGATAGGTCAGCCCCGCCTGTTTCCCGTTTGCATGCGGCAACCAGCCCAGAATGTGATCGAAGGAGCGGTTTTCCATCGCGACCAGAACGACGTGTTCTATCCCGGAATTCTGCGGGGAAGGCAACGTGCCCATCTCGTCATCGACAACGAAGGAGGAAACCTGCACAGCCTTGGCTGCCCTGGCCAACGATGCCGCGGCCAACGTACCCAGAAACGCGCGTCGCGAAATTGTGTGCATACGGATTCGCCTCTTCTGCCGGCCGCATGCAAATCACCTGATTCACCGTATGCGGGGCATAGTCTACCATCCAGAGTGGATGGACAAGGAGAATGGGTTGGTTGGCCTCAGGAAATTTTGGCGGGTAGTGCCACGTCTCGCTGCGAAGCGGAAGGCCCAATCTGGTCCCTGAGGGATTCTACGGCCTAGGTGATGGCCCCCTTTCCCCGACTCTTGTTGCTTCACGCGGCGTGGCCCGCAGCAAAGTGGCAGGCCACCAAGTATTATCCCTACCGGCCACGAGGGCTTTCCACGAGCCGGACATCAAGGAACCAGCTTCGCAACGGCTCTTTTGATTAACTGGGTAAGTGCTTCACGGTCTGCGGGCGCTCTTTGACCCGATCGGTCAGGAATACTCGTACGATCGGGATGCTTCCGTTCAGCGTAACCGGCGCGATTACATGGGCCACTTTCCGATCTTTGCCGTTTCTGTTGACAATGGTCCCGATGCCCGGTGTCTCCTTTTTGCCCGTGGGCTCTTCCTCCACTTCTTCTTGTTCGTGATGGTTATAGTGGTAGATAAATACTCGCATACCATTGATCGCCGCAGGACATCCCCTGCGAAAAGCGTACGCCCCAATGAGACATTCCAAAAAATGAATAGCCCTTTAACCTCTGCCCGCGAGCAGGACCTGCTGGACGGCTTTGGAGCGGATTCCTGAAGAGAATACGTTCATCGGGGCAGGAGGAACATTTGCAGACAGAAGACCAGATTTGCACAGCCTCTCTATCAGTCGAAACTGGTTGCCGGTTTACTGGTTTTCTGCAATGATCCGAATCACATTCCATTAGTGTCCTCTTGTGCCCGGTGATGAGAATTGGCGGGCACGAGGTTTGCGGGTTTGCTTCTGTCAAGTTGTGACCACTGCTCCCCCTTGCTGAACGGTCGATCACAGTAGGAGGAGATCTGTGCCTGATGTCATACAAGATTCGCTGATCATCCGGATTCCGGCGATTCTCCGCGCGAACGGCGTAGATATGAGCTGCTTCGTGGAAATCCAGCACGGGCAAAACTGTACGGAGTGCCGCCTCCTCGACGCGCCGCCGCAACTTGCGGACGGTGAGTACATGGTCGAATTCGCTGAACAATCACTCCGTGCCTCTAAGCATCAGGGGAAATGGGGAGTGCTCTGCCTGGCCCCAGAAATGCAGATCACCGAAGCGGCGTGATCATATCGCTACTGATGATGAGATTCAGTTGGTTTTCCCTCCAGTCTGGACGCCGTTTCCCTGGTATCCACATATACGCATGCGCGAAAGGACAAATCATGTGCTGCCGAATCTCGGGATGGAGAGCTTCCGAAACAGCAATTACAGCACGGCAGCTAGCCGACATCCGCGTGGGCGTTCATCAGCGGCCTGGGATCGGCAGCCTGAAACGCTCGAATGGATTCTTCCAACAGTGCTTGCAGGTATTCACCGACTTTTAGAGATTCGGGAAAGAGCGAACTTAGATTGATGCTGAGCAAATTCTCCTGAAGTACGGCTGCAATCACGCGATTCAGAATCCGTGTCTCGCTCACGAGCAGTGGTATCGTGTAACCCTGCGCGGCGCGACCTGCGCCGTGAACTGCCGCTGAACTCAGTGATTCAGCGGTTGCTGCAGCGGCATTCGACTCCAGCGCATTCGCCAGATCGTTCAGAAGAAGTGGAAGACTGTCGATTCGTTCATCGTCGCTGACGCTGATGCCGACCAATCGTTGGTCGGTCTTCACCTCTTG
>DATEMI010000038.1:0-2754 GCA_035275665.1 Terriglobales bacterium
TCACAGGCAGCTACGATTGCGTCGACCGAATCGTTCTTAATGGTTATTTCCGTATGGCGCATATGCCGGCGGGGTTCCGCACCTGGTGGCGGAAGCTGACCGGATCGGACGATACGCTGGATAACACCCACCTGATGCGGATGGCGGGTCGTTTCAGTCGTCGCATCCGCGGCTATGCCAAAGCCCACGGTATTCCCGTCATCGACTGCCGGATCAGGCAGCGCAAGCATGACCTTGCCGCTCAATACTTGACCCAAACCAAGGTCACCCAAGGGGTGTTTCTCATCCTGGTCGGCCGCGCCCGCGCCACCGTGTATGAGGTTGGGCGAAATCATCACCTGGAGCACAAAAAGCCGATGCCCTACGTGAACCACTACTCGATTCACATCCTGGATCGCGAGTGGGGCCATATCACCATCAAGATCAGTGGACATCCTCCCTTTCCCGCGCAGGTGATGCTAAACGGTCACGAGTATGTCGCCTGCCAGGCGGCGAAGGCGGGAATTCGCTTTACCAAAGAAGGAAACTGTTTTACTCATATCTCTGACGCCGCAAGCTTGGCGAAGATCGCAGATACCTTGTTGGAAGCTTCGACTATAGGGCGACTGCGTCAGGCCTGCGAGCGTTGGATTTATAGCGCCGGCTTGTGCTTTGCCCTCGACCTGGAGGAGCAGGAGCGCAGCGGGTTTCGTTATCAGTACTCGAACTTCCAGCTCGAGTACAGCCGCAACCTGATCTTCGACCTGGGTGGTCAGATGGAGCAAGTGTTTCAGGCGCTGATTGACCGGAGCCGGGCGCCGTTGAATCTCAAGACCATCAAGACCATCCTTGGTTACCGGCACCGTCCGAAATACCACAAGCGCCAAGGACCCCAATGGGAAGTCGCGGTCGAGAGACCTACGTATGATCTGACCATTTTCAAGGTGCACTGCGGCAACTTGACTCTGAAGATCTATACCAAAGGCGAGCGCGTGCTTCGCATCGAGGCCATGGCTCACGATGTGGCGGAACTGGATTGTGGGCGCTCCTTGGAGAAGTTCCCGGAGATCGTTGCTGCTTTAAAAAGCATGCTGGAGCGATTCATGAATGCCCTCTCCTGCATCGATCCATGTTTCATCGCGGATGAAACTCTGGAGCAGCTCCCGGCTCCTACGCAGATCGGCAAGACCAAGGTGGGTGGCATCGACTTCAACAAACCACGCATGCGTTGGGTGGCCCAAGCCGTGATCACGCTCTCCCCTCTTTCCAGCGGCTTCACCGCTTCGGAGTTGGCCCAACAGGTGCGAACCCTGAGCCAGCAAAGCGAATCGGATTACGGCCCCCGTCGCGCTGCCTACGATCTCAAAAAGCTCCGGGGTAAACAACTGGTGCGTCGGATGGGCAAAACCGCAAAATACGAGCCCATTCCCGCCGGTCTGAGAGCCATGGCAGCCCTACTGGTTCTCCGCGACCAAGCCATCAAGCCCCTCTTAGCCGCCGCCCAACAGCCACGCCTTAGCCGCGGTCCACAAAATCCAAGATCCCTCGACACCCACTACCAGACTATCTACTCTGGCATGCAGAGCCTCTTTCAAGAACTAGGAATAGCCGCATGAACAGCGACAATTATTTTTTCCGGTTTTGCCCTTAAGGGCCTAAAAATGGGCTATCCGGTTGACTGCGGTAGCCACAACTGGTAGTGTCTCAGGTCATGGAAGATCCGCCCGCCGAGCAATACCCAAGGAACCTGCTTGAGTTCGAGAGGCAGTTCGGCACGGAGGAGGCATGCCGCGACTACCTCATTACCCTTCGCTGGCCGGAGGGCTTCCGGTGTCCTCGTTGCGATTCGGCGCGAGCGTGGCCCCGCAAGGTGGCCGGATTGATGGAGTGTGCCGGATGCGGCTACAAGGCGTCAGCAACGGCTGGGACGATCTTCGACAGGACGCGCATTCCCCTGACGGTTTGGTTCCGTGCAATGTGGCTGGTTACTAACGCGAAGAACGGTGTAAGCGCCCTCAGCCTTCAGCGGCAACTCGACTTCAATCGCTACGAGACTGTCTGGACGGTCCTCCACAAGCTGCGGCGTGCCATGGTTCGCCCCGGACGCGATCGGCTGCGGGGTAGTGTCGACGTGGACGAGACCTACGTCGGCGGCGATGAAGAAGGGGTGCGAGGCCGCGAGACCTACACAAAGTCGCTCGTTGCCGTGGCCGCCGAACAGGACGGAGAAAGAATCGGCCGCATCCGGTTATCTACGATTCCTGACGCCTCGGGCCCCTCTCTACTCGGATTCATCGCAGAGGCTATTGAACCTGGCTCGCTGGTTAACACCGACGGTTGGGAAGGTTACGCAGGACTGGCAGCCAGGGGCTATCGGCACCATGTGATCAACATTAGGCGGAGCGGGAAGCAAGCTCATGAAGTGCTGCCCCGCGTCCATTGGGTCGCCTCGTTGCTTAAGCGCTGGCTTCTTGGCACGCACCAAGGGGCCGTCCGACCGCATCACTTGGACTACTACCTCGACGAGTTCACGTTCAGATTCAATCGGCGGACCTCGCGGTCCCGTGGCAAGCTCTTCCACCGGCTCGTCCAGCAGGCCGCAGAGGTGACTCCGGTCCATTGGCGAGACGTAGCGGAAGGCAGAAGGAATCATAACCACAACAAATAGCGGTAACCGCAGTCAACCGGATAGCCAATTAAACCTATTGCTGATCGTGATTCCAGGACCAGGACTCGCCTACTCAGCCAGAGCCTCAGTGCTTTCGAGGGACAGCG
>DATEMI010000039.1:0-5210 GCA_035275665.1 Terriglobales bacterium
CGCACTCAGCACGATACTTCCGAATTTTGACTTCGCGAGTTCCGCCTCGCTGTGGGTAAGTGTCGAAAACGAAGATCGCATCTTCGGTACGCTGGCATTCTTCGATCACACCTCACGCCGCTTCGAGCGCACGCAGCAGAAGATTGCAGACCTGGCCGCAAATGTCATCAAACTCGGACTCGAGTCGCAGGTCGGACGCGACGCCATGCGCAGCAACGAAGCCGCTGCGTATCACGAGTTTTCAAAGTTGGTCGGCGGGATTGCACGAGACTTAATCAATCCGTTGGCCGCGATCTTCGGGTACATCGAGCTGCTCAAAGCAGAATCAATCGAAGGCCGCTCCACTCATCTGGTTGCTCGCATGGAAGAGCAGATTGAAAAAGCCAGACGTGTGATCGCGGCTCTCTCGACTGTATCAGGACAACCGCGCTTCGCCCGCGTTGAAGCTCCGATCGCAGCTCCCAAAACGGAACTTACGCGTCCGCGACCTCTGCTGGTGAAGCGACCGGATACAGCCGAGCCGGCTCCGGTGTGGCAGCCGAATCAACCTGAATCTGCTGGCATCTCCCGCATTCTGCTGATTCAGCGCAGCGAAGCCGTACTGGAATTTGAACGGTCGGTCTTGAGCGCGCTCGGCGCAGAGATCGTGCCGGCGCTCACTGCGAACGACGCCATCGACGTGCTTCGTACAAAGAAGATGGACGCTGTGATTCTCGACGAAGAACTCGAAGAAAATTTCACCAGCAAGCGCATGGTTTCGTGGATTCGAGAGCATCGTCCGGAACTCGCCGATCACATGTTGCTGACGGTATCCCGAAAACCGAGCGCCGAAACTCAAGAGATTCTAGAAAGCGCCATGCTGCCGCATGTCACTAAGCCTCTCGAAGTCCTGGAACTCTTCTCCCGAGCACAGCAGGTCCTGCAGGCAAGCAGAAATCCACAGATGCTGCAGTAGCTCACTTCTACTGCGGATACAACTCCCCACCGGAAATCGACGCGAGGCCATTCTCGTCTTGTCGCGACGCTTAGTAAAATGGAGTCGCACTATGCCTACAGCATCACAATCGATCTCACAATTGCTTCAGGAATACGCGTCGAGGGCAGGGCTTACCGTGGCCGCTGTTCACTCAGGAACTGATTTCACGGGAGCACCGACTGCAAAATTGCAGCTCAAGTCCGTGACGAGAGCGACGCAATCCATCGAAACCAGCGAACGACTCGGCCAAGAGATGGAGCAAAAGCCTGCTCTCCGCGAAGAATTCGCCTCTTACCTGCAGACATTGGCCAAGCGCATGCACTCGCCGCGTCCCGATGTTTTCGTGACTCTGCACGGTCTGCCGCTTTCGATGCAGCAGTTCAGTTGGCCGTACCATCACTCAACATCAGGAGCTGACTCCTTCATTCTCCACGGAGTGGCTCAGCTAGCTGAGCCGGGCAGTCCTCTGCATGCGAAGATCGCCGCCAGCTTGACCGTGACCCTCGCCGAAGTTCTTCCCGCTTTGGAACAACCATATGCCGAGGACGTGACCTTCAATGCTATCCGCAAGATGTTGGATCTCGGTCAACTGGAGCTTCTCAAGAGCGGCAATCGCCAGCCGGTGCCGGTGAGCACGCGTTATTACAGCTTTCGCCAGCGGCGCTTCATCTTCAGCGAGACGAGCGAAACCAAGCGCAACGAGTTTCTCTGCTGCAAGGTTTATTGGGTCAGCGCGCGTCTGGGTGAGCGTCAGCCGGCATGGATTGCCGATCCATATGACGCGCAATATCTGGACTGCTCGATCGACGACCTGCGCGCTCGCGCGCGTGAGCTAGCAAATCAAGGATGGCTGATTTTGGATTCTTCCGGCGAATATGCTGCCGCGACGGAAAAGTTGGCGGCTCAGTCGGAGGCGTTTACGAAACAGATGGAATCGGCCCTCGCGATGCTCAAGCCGAAGTTCAACGAAGCGATGCGCAGCGGGCACACAAATATGTAGCGGAAATGTCAGTACGCCTGCGGTAGCAGATGGGTATGGCTACAACACCCATCCGTTCCCGCGGACGGTACTGACATGATGACGTTGCTTACGCCGCGTCTTCTTTGTGACGATTCTGGAACTCCTCGCAGGCGCTGCAGCGGCCCACGATCTTCGGGCGCTGTTGGCGAAGGTTTTCCTCAAACCGCGCCCAGCGCTGTCCCTGGCTGGCATCGGGATAATTGGGCAGGCGCCCTTGCGCGGTCTGCGTTTCTTTTCCGCCTACGGTTGCATAGCTCGGCACATCGGCGTCATGTACATTGCCGCGCTGATGAGAGCGCCCTTCTACGTCCTCCGCGTTAAAGATGGCATCGCCTTCGATGGTTTCTTCCACGATCTCTGAGCCGGGATCATCGATTCGATCGTCTCCACGATGCACGATGTCTCTCGGTCGCGCGTTTGTTACTACGTCGGCCGCCGCGCCCGATGAACTACCCGATAGATTGCTCTTCTGCGAGGCCTCTGGCTTCGTGGTCATATCTTTTATGTCGCCGCGATCGGCGTCTATGGCATCGGGAACAAAGGTGAGGCGCTCGTCGTCGGCGTTCCGGCCTACCCCGATCGCAGTAGTATCCATCAGCCCGCTCTGGCGATGATGAATCGGGCTCTTGTATCCCGAAACCGGCTGACCGGTACGCGTGGTAGGAGCAGGGCCTTCCGCAGGAATACTGTCGGAAACGAGGATGTTCGTGCCGCCAGCCTGATGCATCACGCCGCCGGTCTCCTCAAATCCTGAAGCTTTACGGTAGTCGCCTTCGTATTTCTCCCAGCGCTTCTCATCCTGCAGATGGGTGTCGTCGTAGGCAGGCAACGCTTCGATCTGTTTCTTCGAGAGATCGGTGAGGTATTCGTCTTCCTTGTTGCTTCGCGCGCGAATACGTTCAGATGCGACGAGGAAGTGCTTGCTCGTCAGCCAGCCGCCGGTGTCGACCACTACATATCGCAATTGGCCGGTCGAGTGATCGAAGATCACGTCGTCGATTTTGCCGAGCTTTTCGTTGTCGCGTCCATACAAAGCGGCGCCGCGAACGTCGTCGGCCTGATTATCGAAGCGGAAGTCGCGCAGAGTCCCCACGTGAGCCATGCCAGTGCTCCTGAAATAAAAGTGACCGGAGCAGCAGAAGAGAAACTCCGGCAAGTAGATGTGATGCGAGGACGTGAGCTGGGGAGGCCGAAAATCGGGTGATCGGGCCATCGGGTGATCGGGTGAAGTGAAAGATCACCCCAGCTACCAGGTTCTTCGTTGGGAGTTTCGGACAAAAGGTGGAAAGCATCCGTTCTAGATCACCCGATGACCCGATCGCCCGATGATTTAATGCGCTCTTCTGATGCTCTGGCGGAAGTCACTGCCTTGCATCTCGACCTTGCGGCACATCTCGTGCAGGCGCGAGCGCATGCGTTCGCCGATGCGGTCACCAAGCGTTTCGTCGCGAGTCACACGCCCCAGCGCGCTTCTTACTTCCGTAGCGGCAGGCGGAAGGTCGGCGAAGTTGGAGGTAATGATGGTCGTGCGCTTGTCGTTGTAGCGAGTGTTGAGGATGTGGCTCACTGTATCCCACACCCATTCTGTCGGCTTGACTGCACCGAGTTCATCCAGCACGAGCACCTCAGTCTCGAAGACCGGCTTGAGGATTTCCAACTCGGTAGTTTGGACGCTCGGGTTGTAGGAGTTCTGTATTTCCTTCAGCAGCTCGCGATAATCGTAAAAGAGGCAGGAGGCATTCTTCTGCATCACGAGCTCCCGCAGGATACCAACAGCTAAATGCGTCTTGCCTACGCCGATCGGCCCAAGCAGCATCAGGCCGGTATTCTCCAGCGGATATTCCTCCACAAACCGATTTGCCTGAAAGAGAGCTGCGGGGAGACTACGATCAGCCCCGGGAAAGTCCGAATCGAAGTTCGAGAGGGTGCAATGTTCGTAGCGCACTGGAATGCGCGCTTTCTTCAGCAGCCGCTCCGACCAATTGCCAACGCGGCACTCGCAGCGCGCAACACTTTGCGGCTTCGTGGAGGTAGCGGGGATCGTTTTCCATCCGGATCCGCCACATTGAGGACAAGATTCAACCGACACAGGAAACTCGTTTGGAAAAAACTGACTGCGCAGAAGAGCAGCCGGAACTTCATCATAGGGTAGAGCGGTGATGTGGACAACCACGCTCATGTGAAGCCTGGCATCGCGTTCGCCGTGGCTCTGCTACAGTTTCAAGCAGCATGGAACGACTCCACGGATTCGCCATCAACTCGGCTCCAGGAAACATCGACCTCAAGCGCGACCTGCCCTCGGGATTTCTAGACTTCTTTCTTCCTCTGCATGCGCGGTTTACTCCGCGCCAGAGAGAGCTTGTCGCGAGGCGCAAGCGCGTGCTCGCCGACTCGCATTCCGGCAAGTTGCCGAATCACTTTCTTGCATCAGAAGCGACGGCGGACAAGTGGAATATCAGCGTCCCGGAATGGTGCCAGGATCAACGCAACCAGATGACTGGCCCTGCCGATGATGCAGAACTAGTCGTGAAAATGCTCAATTCCGGAGCGCCAGGCGTGATGCTTGATCTCGAAGACTCCATGGCGAATTTCTGGGATTATCTGGAGCTTGGCATCAGGAACATTCATTCGGCGCTCCGCGGTGAGCTGACCTACTTCGATAAAAAACGCAACAAAGAAGTGGCCATTGCCCCGAGTAAGACGGTGATCTTTACGCGAGCGCGCGGCCTGCATCTTTCCCAACACTTACCCGGACTCATGTCGGGAGGAAAACGGGATTCGAACGACCCTCGCAAAGCCGAATTCACTGGTCCCGATGGAGCCGAGAACCAAACGCATGACCTGACCTCTGCCTCGCTTTACGACGTTTGCCGCATCGCGTTTGAAGTGGATGAATCCAAGCTCCGGCATCCTCTTTGTTTCTATATTCCCAAATCGGAATCAGCAGAAGAGGCGCTGTGGTGGAACGACCTATTCGATCAAATCGAGCGCCTACGGGGATGGCAGCGCGGATATATCAAATGCATGGCGCTGGTGGAGTCGCATCCGCTGGCGTTCCAGATGGAAGAGTTTCTCTACAATCTCCGCGGTCACATTCTGGGGCTGAATCTGGGACGGTGGGACTACATGGCCTCGTTGATTCACTTCAACTTGAGCGATCCTGAATGTATTCTTCCCGATCGCAACACCATTCCTCACGATGTGCCGTTTTTT
>DATEMI010000040.1:0-5387 GCA_035275665.1 Terriglobales bacterium
GATCTCGCGAATTCGCGAGCGAACGTTCGCCAGCATGATGTTCATGATGCCGACACCGCTTACGACGAGCGTCACGGTTGCAATCAGGAGCAGTACGACTGTGAGAGCATTCGCGGTTTGTGCAGCAACAGACAGTAGTTGCTGCAGATTTTCGACGTGGTAAACCGACTGCGCCCGATGTCTCGACTGTAGAACCTTGTGAATCTGCTGCGTGGCGTTATCTACTTCGCTGGCGTCCGTCATGGAAAAGAAAATCTGCTTAACAGCATTGGTGCCGGTGAAGTACTTGGCCACGGTATACGGGATTAGAATCGTGTCATCCGCGATTTCCGATTGACCAAACGTCTCGACACGTTCTTTGAATGTTCCAATGATGGTGAACGGCAGGTTGCTGATCTTGATCGTCTGTCCCACGGCCGAATCCTCGTTGCCGTAAAGGCGCCGGGCGAGCTGCACAGTAATGCACGCAACCTTTGTCCGAGTCTGAGATTCTTCATTATCGAAAAACCTGCCCGACGGAATCAGCAGATTCCGCACAATCTCATATTCGGACGAGACACCTAGAACCAGCAGGTCGCGTTCCCTGCCTTCCCCCACGGAAATACGATCATGCAGCTCGATCATCGGCGACGAAGCAATGATGTCTGGCACCTCATTGCGAACTGCGCGCTCGTCGTCTTCGGTGAGCTCGTCCTTCTGAACGTTGCTGAAAGACGAGTTACTGCCACCCTCGTAATAGGTGTAGATCATGTTCGCGCCGATCGCCTGGATCTGGTTCAGAATGTACTGCTTGCCTGTAAGGCCGATGGTTACAACCAAGATCAGCGACGCAGTGCCTATGACCATGCCTAGCGCAGTGAGCGCGAAGCGAACTTTGCTCGAGCGGAAGGAATCGACCGCCAGTTTGGCGATTTCGCTGAAGAGCATGGTCTTGGTCGCGCTCTCCAGCGTCTGCTCGAACGAGCGGATGCGCTCCATCGTGCTCTGATGATGCTCAGCCGCTTTCTGCTCTTCGAGTTGCAGCTCTTCAGGGGACATTCGGGGGCTTGCGAAAGACAACAACTCCTTCAGTCCCATCCTAAACCGGGTGGAGCCGAGAAGTTGCTCTCGGATTGGATGATGGGGATGACTGGGAAGCTTCGGTGTTCCCCGCTTTGTCATTCCGAACCGCCATTTTTTGGCTGCGAGGAACCTCTACGAACTGCTTTGAATGTCGAGTCGAGGAAAACCGCTCAGCATTGCTCGCGGGATAAACTACGTCGGCATTCACAAATTCCTTCCCTAGCCGGAACGCAGCAAAGTCCGAAGGGATTCCTCACCGCAACAGCGGCGGGTTGGGAATGACAAAAACCAAAGCGTTCGTGGTGAAATAGCTCTGCATGGATCAACGCATCATCTTCCACCTCGACATGGACGCGTTCTTCGTCTCGGTCGAAGAGCTGCTCGATCCATCGCTCAAAGGCAAGCCTGTCATTGTAGGCGGACCTAAAGATCAGCGCGGAGTCGTGGCTGCAGCTTCGTATGCAGCGCGCAAATTCGGAGTTCACTCCGCCATGCCGCTACGAACTGCTGCGAAACTCTGTCCTGACGGCATCTATCTCGACGGACATCCACATCTCTATCGCGAATACTCAGGCAAAGTGCATAGGATTCTGTGCCGCTACTCTCCCAAAGTGGAAATGGCCTCGGTTGACGAGGCGTATCTCGATATGACCGGGACTGCGCGCCTGCTCGGTCCACCGCTCAGGTCAGCTCACGACCTTCACGAAGAGATCAAGAGCGAGCTAAACCTGAACTGCTCGATCGGAATTGGAACGGCGCGCGTCGTAGCAAAGATCGCCTCCGATCTCGCCAAGCCCAATGGAGTGCTCCTCGTTTGGCCCGGACACGAAGCGCGGCTGTTTGCCGATTTACCGGTTCGCAAAATGCCGGGAATTGGAAAAGTTTCCGAAGCTCGTCTCCACGAGCTTGGCATTCGGACCTTCGCCGACCTCACCGCACGCGAAGATCTTAAACAGCACTTCGGCGCATACGGCTCCGCGATGGCTGGCAAAGCTCGCGGCGAAGATGCTGGTGGATGGTTCGATGAAGAAATCGGCGAGAGCACTGCGAAATCAATCAGTCACGAGCACACGTTCGACGAGGACACGGGCAGTCTGCAAATCCTAGAAACCACGCTGGCCCGATTGACCGAGATGGTCGGCCGGCGTCTGCGCGAGCAAGAATTCGAAGCGCGAACGATCCAACTCAAGCTGCGCTATTCCGATTTCACAACCATCACGCGTGCACATTCACTGCCAGAGCCCACTAGCAGCGACCACGTGATCCTCACCAATATTCGAAAGCTCTTTCACGATAACTGGAGACCAGTGGCAAAGGTCCGCCTGCTCGGGGTGCACGTGTCGGGCTTCGATGCGAATCCTACTTCGCTGTCCTTCGATTTCGCGACTCCCGATCGCTGGAACAAGGCGCTCTCAGCCGCCGATCGTCTGCGCGACAAATTCGGCGAATCGGCCGTCCACCTCGGCAGCGCTCTGAAAGCCAACATCAGCGAGCGCACACACGAAAACCCGGCCGGCATACCTGGACGGACGAAAAACCAGAAAGGGGAACACGAAGGTCACTAAGGCAACACAAGAGTTCACAAAGAAATCTTCGGGACCTCCTCCGTCTCTCGTGACCTTCGTGTTCGCCTTTCCCCTGTTCTGCGAAAATTGAAGTAGTCCCATGATTCAGCTCTCCGGCGCGGGAAAGCGCTATGGTCACAAGCTGCTCTTTGAAGGCCTCGATTGGCTGATCACGCCAAACGACCGCGTCGGCGTTGTCGGCGCGAACGGCACGGGAAAATCGACGTTACTGAAAGTACTGGCTGGGATCGAGACGCTCGACTACGGAACAATTGTCCGCGCGAAAGGAATCAGCGCCGGGTACCTGCCGCAGGATGGGCTGTCACTCAGTGGGCGAACCGTCTTTACCGAATGCATGTCTGTATTTGCCGAGCTGCAAAGCATGGAGCAGGAGCTTGAGCAGCTCACAGCACGCATTTCAGAGCTGGATCACGAGAGCGTGGAATACGCGCAGGTTGCCGAACGTTTTCACTCCCTGGAGGCACAGTTTCGCGCTCGCGACGGCTACGCGCTCGAAGCCCAGGTTGGAACCGTGCTCACCGGCCTCGGATTCCGCAAAGAAGATTGGCAGCGCGCGACTGAAGAGTTCTCCGGCGGGTGGCAGATGCGAATCGCTCTCGCCAAACTTCTGCTGCAAAAGCCGAATCTCCTGCTGCTTGACGAACCCACAAACCATCTCGATCTCGAAACGCGCAACTGGCTGGAAGAATATCTCGCGAATTATCCGAATGCGTTCATTCTGATTTCTCACGATCGCTACTTCCTCGACGTGACGGTGAAGAAGACAGTGGAAATCTGGAACAAGCGCGTGCAGTTCTATTCCGGGAACTACGAGAAGTATCTGGCACAGCGCGAAGAGCGCAAGACACAGCTTGAATCTGCTTACCGGAACCAACGGGAAAAGATCGAGCAGCTCGAGGCATTTATCAATCGTTTCCGTTACCAGGCGACTAAGGCGAAGCAGGTGCAGAGCCGCATCAAGGAACTCGAACGCATGGAGCGGATTGAGATCCCTCCTGAAGAGAAGACGATTCACTTCCGCTTCCCGCAACCCAAGCCGAGCGGACGCATCGTCGCGGAATTCAAGAATGTCGCCAAGAGTTACGGCGAAAAAGAGGTCTTCGGCGACGTAAACTTCATGATCGAGCGCGGAGATCGCGTCGCCCTGGTAGGCCCGAATGGGGCGGGGAAATCCACGCTCATTCGCATGCTGTCGAATGACGAGCCGCTTACGGCAGGCGAGTACGTCCTCGGACATAACGCGCAGCCGGATTACTTTGCACAAGACCAATACAAAGTTCTCGATCCCGAGCGGCGCATGCTCGATGACCTAGAAGAAGTTGCGCCTCGCGCTACGACAACTGAACTGCGCAGTCTGCTGGGTTGCTTTCTGTTTTCAGATGATGAGGTGTTCAAACAGCTTGGCGTCCTTTCCGGCGGAGAGCGCAATCGCTACGCGCTCGCACGCATGCTGCTCCATCCTTCAAACTTCCTGTTGCTCGATGAACCGACGAACCATCTCGATCTGCGCGCGAAGGATGTTCTGTTGAATTCCCTGCAGGAGTTCAGCGGAACCGTAGTCTTCGTTTCACACGACCGCTATTTCATCGACAAGCTCGCAACGCGAATCTTCGAAGTGGGAAATGGCACGGTCGAAGTCTTCCCGGGCAATTACGAGGATTATCTCTGGCGCAAGCAAGGCGGCGCTTCACAGATCGCAGCCAGTGCGGGCGAGACTGCCGCAACCGTCAGCCATTCTGAACCTGCGATCTCGGATAACGGCGATTACGCCCAGCCCGCCTCAGAGCCTAAGCAGAAACGAATGAACCCAATCAAGCTGCGGCAGATGAAGGAACGAGTGGTCGAGATCGAAGAACAAATCACAAAACTCGAAGCTGGGATCGCCGAATGCGAGCATGCGCTCCAGACATTCGTGAGCGCCCAAGAAACCGCGCGGATTACCCAGCTTCTCGAAACGCGCCGCAACGACTTGGAGTCGCTGATGAAAGAATGGGGGGAGATTTCTTCAGTCATTGAAGGTTGACCGAGAAGAGCGAACACGAAGTCACGAAGGACAAAGGCGAAGGTCACGGAAGGTTGGCCTATCGCTTACTGCTTATACCGGAATTACATCACGTGCAGCCGAAAGATTTCATCTTCGCGGCAGCGCCCCTTGCAGCGCGTGGCGAGGAGGGCGCAGACCACGAACATACCTACCGTGACAGCAGCTCCCAAATGAGAGAAGACGGCAAGCACGCTTGTAGCGTCGATGGCCGTGGCTGGGAATGAGAAGAGCATAACGTTCTTTGCATATTTAGAAGGTAAGTACGTAGGAAAGGCTGGCCCGAGACAAGAATTTTGAATCGTGGCGCAACGACTTGAAAAGGCAAGCAATAGGCGATAAGCAGTAGGCAATCGGCGGAAGGTATCGGTTCAGTCCAAGACGCCCTTTGCCTATCGCTTATTTCGTATCGCCGTCTCTCAAAAAGCCATGAACGGCAGCTTGCGTGGGCGGGTCTGCTGCACGAAGGGCTGCGCTAGGAATTCAACGAATGGAGCCGCTGCTCGGAAGTGGCTCACGATTTCCGGCAACATGCGTGAAGTGGCTACGATTGAGCCATCGAGAGTGTGCTCGAAGAACCATTGCTTGCCACGAATCAGATCTTCTGCCGGATGGTCCTTGTCAAAGCCCTTAGAGATACGGGACAGCTTCTCGCCTTGCAGCTCACCGAAGGCATTTCGCAGCGCACGGCCCCGGAC